>JBFOLQ010000199.1:0-3984 GCA_040830145.1 Flavobacteriaceae bacterium
ATCGCATGTGCCATCCCCGAAATCCACAGAGACCCGTAGTCCGTTCTTTTCCAAATCCATGGTGCCCTCCACCAAATGCTCGCAGGAAAAATTGCCCTTCAAGGCGGAGGTGATGGTCGCCTTATAGGTATCGGCCCCTTTTTTAACGGTCCAATACCCCTCAATGCTCATGGTAGAGGTGGCCAAACTGCTTCCAAAGCTAAAGGAGAACGAACGACTGCCCGATTCCGTGACCACGGTCCCGTCCGTGTACGTAATGGTCATTTGACTCTCTACATCAAAGGAAACCTGCTGTTGGTTTTCCCCACTGGTCAATTCAAAGCTTCGGGTACCATTGATACCAATACCGTTCACACTGAAGTTGGTATAGGTGGCGGTATAGGCGAAGGACCCCGCTTCTTGGGAATAGACCACAGTAACGGTTCCGTTGACATGGTCCTGGTTATTGAGGGTGCAATCCGTGAAGGTGGCCACAAAGCCGGTTTCTGAGTACTCGGCCGTATAGCATTCCGACGCTTTGCCAGATTGGCCGCCCTTGTTCAGGTATAGGGAGGACAAGGCATTATCGGCCACACTGCCCAAATCATCCATTTCCAATACCACCTTGACCTCTGAGGCCTCCACATTTTGATCTGCGTTCATGGGGTCATCACTGTCCGTACTACAAGACAGGTTGATCAATAGGAATGACAGGCCCATCAGAAGACCTGAATGCTTAAAAAATCGGTTTACTTTCATCATCTAAATCAATTTTGTACATCCCTAAAACGCCCTAGGGGGCTTCTTAGTGTGTGTGCTCTTGGGGATTTGGACGAAATACCCAAACTTTTGGGCCAAGAGGGTACCTGAAATCGTATACGATTTGTATCTTTCCCCTACGAAAATAAGGACCATAGCCTAGGGACCGGAATCGGGGGGATGGAAAAGAGAGGATGGAAAAGAGAGGATAGAATAGAGATGATAGAATAGAGAGGATGGAGAGGATGGAGGATGGACACGTCCTACGCCCTTTGTTTTTTCGTTTTCGGACTAGGTTTAAATTGAAGCAATTACGCAACCCAGGTTTATTCATATGGGCGGTTGCATGCGCTCCCAATTTTGTACGGAACATAGAACTATATAATTACTCAAGCTTACACGTGTGAAAAGCAGTATTCTTCGAGACCATGTCCGGGAACATTTGATGCAGCAAATGCGTTTGGGGCAATTAAAAATGGGAAGGACGGTGAACTTGGCGGCCATGGCCCGGGAGCTGAAGGTGAGCGTAACACCCATTCGGGAGGCCTTGACCCAATTACAGCAGGCCGGTATTGTAACGGCCGTGCCCAACAGGGGATTTGTCATTTCGGAACTGAACAGGACCGAGGCCCGGGAGTTGTATGATTTGATTGCCAACCTGGAGACCATGGCGATGGAAAATGCCACCTATCCCCCTGCCCTGCTCCAACAGATGGAAACCTCCTTAGCGGCGCTGGGACATGTTGGGGAGCCGGACCATCGTATTCTGATGAAGTTCGATTTCCATCGCACGCTTACCCGTCCCTATGGGAACAGCCTGGCCCAAAAGATTATGGAGGAACTCCGTACCCGTGTTATCTTTTACGAACGTAGCTTATTGACCGATACGGATTTTAGTGAGAAATCAACGATGCAATATGAGGGTATCGTGGCGGCCATACGGGAAGAGAACGTGCCCACGGCGGCATTGATCTTAAAAATGAATTGGATGTTGACCCTTGATGCGGTTCAAAAACGATTGCCCCAGGAATAGCGGACTTCCCCCCTACCTCGGGCCGGGAACATCAAAGTCCCCTTACTTCCTGCATGTATACGGATACCCCAAATTGTAGGTCGTTAAAATCCAATAAATGCGATCTTACCTTTCGGTATTCCGCTTCCTTAACGTCCATATTCCGTTGTAGGTTTCCCCATAACGTCCTATTGTCCTCGTGCATGTGCTCAAGCCTTGATTTCAACACCTCAAACTTTTTGTAGGATTCCAATGTGCGGGGCTCATACCGGTAGGAACAGAGCTGTTTTTCAATTTGATCTATATCATGGCCGGTCCGTTCGATTCGGAGCAGTAGGCTCTGTTTGTCTTTTTTGGGCTTTGGGGCATCTATGGTCATGGGTTAAGAAGCTTAGGTTCAATAATATATACGACCAAAAACACTATTTAGTATATGTACAGGGCAGTATTTTGAAAGGCACGGTACAAAAATAACGAAAAGAAGGAATATACTTATAGGCTGTACACCTATTTACCTCAATTTTAACAACTTCACTCGAGAAGGGGAAACCACTAGGGGTGTTGGCCATCCTTGACCTGTGCCATCTGTCTTTTCAGTTCCTGCATGGATTGTTGCAATTGCAATAAGAGTCCATTTTCGGCAGGGTTGTCCAATGAAAAGGTGATTTTGCTCGACACTTCCCAGATTTCCTGTACTTGAAAGGGTTTTATTTCATAGGGGGGATAGGCTGTATTCAGTGAGATAAGGGATAGGTTGTTTGAGTTGGGCCTTTTCTCAATTTTCTTGACCAGCACGGAGTCTTGAAGCACCACGACATACATTTTATGGGCGTTTACATGGTCTATGTGTTCCACGGCCCTGGCCAGTACCCAATCCCCGGATTGCAATACGGGAAGCATACTGTCCCCCTCTACCTGAAATCCCCGATAAGTGGCATTCCTGAATTCGGGAATGGGAAGGTCAAAGGCAGGCAGTTGCTGGTACCAGCTGGTATCCTGGATGTTTTGGGGATAGCCTGCCGCCGCCTTGGCATTGACAAGCACCATGTTCTCATTCTCATTGGTGTCCACGGTCACCACCTTAGGGATGACACTGGTATGGGAGGTCTCCAGATATTTTTGTCCGCTTAGCCCAAACAACCACAGTGGATTGATCTTGAACTGGCGCAGAAGTTCGGTGACCACCTTTCCCGAAAGTCGGGTCTTGCCCCGTTCAATGTCGGCCGTGGTGGCCGAAAGGCCCAGGAGCTTGGCAAATTCAGACTGCGTATGTCCCAGTTCACGCCGTAATTCGGCAAATCGCTTAATGGTGAGTTCATTTTCCATGGCATCCTTTTTTGGGTTGCGAACGGTATCAAAGATAGTGAATTTGGAAAAAATCCAAATAAAATAACGGATTATTTCCAAATTAAGGAATATTTCCATATTTTTGGATGGAATTATTCCAAAAACGAGGACGAACCATAAAATAGGAACACCATGAACGATGCGAGAACACTCATTTATGATGGAAGCTTCAACGGTTTTTTGACGGCGGTCCATGAGGCCTTCGAACGAAAGATCAGTGTGGCGGACATCGAACCCAACGACCGGGCCCAGGCCTCCCTTTTTACGGTGACCGAAATTATCTTTACCCAGGTGCGCAAGGCCCAGCAGGTGTGGGAGGTACTGCAACGGCGCAACTACCACGCCATGGCCCATGCCTATTTTGCCTTTTTGGGAGGGGCGCCGCAAATGGAGATGCCCCTGTATACCTATATAGTAAAGGTGCTAAAGGCCGGAACACATGGTCGATTGGACCATTCGGATACCACAGTGCAGGCCGTGGAGCAATGGGCACGCCAGGTGGGGAACGAGAAGCAACGGGCAGAGGCCACTATCCGGTTCAAGAAATCAGGGGATGGGGTATTCTGTGCGGCCCTCTCTCCCACCAGTGACCTTTTGCCGCTGTTGACAAAGCATTTCCGCAAACGGATGAAACACTTGCCTTGGTTATTGTTTGATGAAAAACGAAAATATGGGATGTACTGTAATGGTAGTACCGTGGAGAAGGTGGCCCTGGCCCTTGATGATGTATACCGACCCTTGGAATATGTCCAAAATCCCATATCGGGACCTAGCACCAAAAAACACCCCTGGGATGATTTTTTTGGCAATACGGAAATTATTCCCCGTATCAAGGGGAAGGTACATGGTACTTCCTTGGCCCCCAAGACCGAACCCCTTTCCCAAAA
>JBFOLQ010000200.1:0-8775 GCA_040830145.1 Flavobacteriaceae bacterium
AAAGGGGCGTGTCTTTACCCATGCGTCCGGATCATGGACATCAATTATGGTATGATTTGGAAACCTCTGGCCATTATGCTGGATACACCCCCCTGGGAAGGGTAAAGGGATTGGCCGAACTGCGTGGCCTGGCCATGGGATTGAAGAATAAGGACAAATGAAATCCTTGGGGACGGCACAAAATTTTAAGGAAGGAAACCACAGGGGAAGTGTTGAAGGGGAGCGGATTGTGGACTATACCGCTTTTTTGGGTGGTTTTACGATATATCAATGTAACTAAAACAACAGGTTCATAAAATTTATTCGTATGAAACTAAGACGAGGTATTTGTATTGCTGTGATTGCAGTGATTCTGTTCTCATGTAAGGAGGGACCAGACCAAACGAAAACTACAAACAATGAACAGCCCCCCAATATCATTTATATCCTTGCGGACGATTTGGGCTATGGTGACATAGGTGCGTATGGACAGCATTTGATTGAGACTCCCCATATCGACGCATTGGCCAAGGACGGAATGCGCTTTACCCAACACTACAGCAGTGCCCCGGTCTGTGCCCCTGCCCGTTATATGTTAATGACGGGGATGCATTCGGGCCATGCCTATATCCGGGGCAACCATGAATGGAGGGAGCGGGGAGCGGTATGGGATTATCGGGCCATGATTCGGGATTCAGTTCTGGAAGGGCAGATACCAATGCCTGATTCCACCCTTACGCTGGCACAGCGGGTCAAGGACATGGGGTATGCCACCGGTCTCGTGGGCAAATGGGGATTGGGTGCCCCGCATACACGTTCGGTTCCCAACGATATGGGCTTCGATTTTTTCTACGGCTACAATTGCCAAAGGCAGGCCCATACCTATTATCCCGTGCACTTATATAAGAATAGAAAAAGGGTTTACCTAGAAAATGATACGGTACCGCCCCATACCAAATTGGCACCAGGTGCCGATACGGGGGATATAAAAAGTTATGCCCCCTTCACCTTAAAGGAATACGCCCCCGATTTGATGTTCAGGGAGCTCACGGGTTTTGTGGACCGAAATGCCGAGGGGCCTTTTTTCCTGTATTGGGCATCCCCCATTCCCCATGTGGCACTACAGGCTCCGCAGCGGTGGGTGGATCATTATGTTGCAAAATTTGGGTAAGAGACCCCTTACTTGGGCGATATAGGGTATTTTCCCCATCCGAACCCACGGGCGGCCTATGCGGCCATGATATCCTATTTTGACGAGAATATAGGAAAATTGGTGGCCCAGGTAAAGGCCAAGGGTATTTATGACAATACACTGATTATTTTTACTTCGGATAACGGCCCCAGTTTTGCCGGGGGAGCCGACCCCGCTTTTTTTGACAGTGCCAGGCCCTTTAGGGGTGAAAAGGGGAGGGGAAAAGGTTCCGTATATGAGGGAGGGGTGAGAATCCCCATGATTGCCACATGGCCTGACCGGATTGCCCCTGGAACGGTTTCAGACCACCCTTCGGTACAATACGATATGGTAGCCACCCTGGCCGACATTGTAGGGTATGATGTTGGTGAAGGGACAGATGGAGTTAGTTTTGCGCCTTCCTTATGGGGAGGGGAACAACAGAAAAAGCACGGGTTCATGTTATGGGAATTTCCGGAATACGGTGGACAGGTGGCCCTTAGGATGGGGGATTGGAAAGTGGTGCGCCAGCATTTAAAGGACAGTGAACCCCCCACCTTGGAGCTATATGACTTGGCCCATGATTCCCTGGAGATGCATAATTTGGCATCCAAACATCCCGAAATCCTGCAAAAAGCTGCTGAAATTTTTGAGCGGGAACATGTACAATCCCACGTCGAACGTTTCCGCATCCCTTTATTGGAAAATGGTCTACTGGCCGAGCCAGAGGAGGAATAATGGTATCCCAACCCACCTTGTGGAAGCGGGAGGGAAAGAGGCCTAACTGGTCAATGCCTCTTCCAATGCCTCCTTCTTATGGCGGCTTACAGGAAGCGTTTGCCCATGGATTTCCACCTGGGAACTGTTGAACCGTTGCACCCTGTCTAAGTTGATGATGTAAGACTTGTGTACCCTTAGGAATTTTTCCTCTGGGAGTTTCTCTATAAATGATTTCATGGTGGAGAGTACCAAGATACTATCGGTCAGTGTATCAATCTTAATGTAATCTCCAAGTCCCTCTACCCATTTGATATCCTTGACAACGACCTTTATTTTCTTAAAATTGCTATTTACGAAAATATGTGTCTCCTCAGCAACGTCCAAGCGACGGTCCAAATGGTTGCTGACCGCTTTCTTGACAGCAGTTTTGAAACGGGCGGTCGAAACGGGTTTTAGTAGGTAGTCCGTCACATCATGATCAAAGGCCTTTAAGGCATAGTCTGGACTTACTGTGGTAAGAATGATTTGTGGACAGTTTTCCAAGGAGTTGATGAAATCAAAACCGTTGATCACCGGCATTTCCACGTCTAAAAAAATAAGATGTATTTCTTCAGCCTTCAAGGCATTACGGGCCTCTACAGCATTTTTGTACGCTCCCTTTAAAACTAGGTCTTCATGATCCTTGATCAATTTTACCAGGGGAGCTCGCTGAAGTCGTGAATCATCCACGATAATGGTATTCAGCAATTTGTCCATTTTATCAAATATTGCCGTATGGTAGGTTTGGGACTAACTTAATGGTTTGGCTGCCAATTAAGTGGGGTTAAGCTGGGTTAGTGTTGACCAAATATAGCTACTATTTTTAATATCACAACTGACAAATATCATACCATAACAACTTGTATTTTTTATACTGCTCGTACGCATGCCTTCTTTCGGTAAAATTTTTAATAACTTTCAAAGTAAGGTTTTTGGTAAAACGCCTACTTTTGTTTCAATACTTACATTTTATGTCTTAAAAGGATGGAGCACGTTAAAACATTGATCATAGGTTCTGGCCCTGCAGGGTACACTGCGGCCATTTATGCCGCAAGGGCTGATTTAAATCCAGTGGTATACACAGGGATGGAACCGGGGGGACAATTGACCACTACAACCGAGGTTGACAATTTCCCAGGATATCCTGAAGGGGTCGATGGTCCCAGTATGATGGTACAATTGCAACAACAGGCCGAACGTTTCGGAACCGAAGTGCGCATTGGTATGGTTACGACCATTGAGTTGAGTGAAGAGGTAGGGGGTGTGCACAAGGCCACCATTGATGATGATAAACAAATTGAGGCAGATACGATAATCATTGCCACAGGGGCCTCGGCCAAGTATTTGAACCTCCCCAGTGAGCAGCGGTTACGCGGGGGGGGTGTTTCGGCCTGTGCCGTCTGTGATGGCTTTTTCTACAAGGGGCAAGAGGTTGCCATAGTAGGCGGTGGGGATACCGCAGCCGAGGAGGCATCTTACTTGGCCAATATCTGTACCAAGGTCACTATGTTGGTCAGAAAGGACCATATGCGGGCCTCTAAGGCCATGCAGCATCGTGTGGAAAGTATTGACAATATTGAGGTGCGTTATAATACTGAGGTTGATGAGGTATTGGGGGACCAAGTAGTGGAAGGCCTTAGAATGGTAAACAACCGGACAGGGGAAAAGGAGGAAATTCCCATCACAGGTCTTTTCATTGCCATTGGTCATAAGCCCAACACCGATATTTTTAAGGGCCAGTTGGAGATGGATGAGGTGGGTTACATCCATACCAGTGGAAAGTCTACCAAAACCAACAGACCAGGGGTCTTTGCCTGTGGCGATGCCCAGGACAAGGAATACCGCCAGGCGGTGACGGCCGCAGGAACAGGTTGCATGGCAGCACTTGATGCTGAAAGGTACCTTGCTGAGGTAGCCACTTCCGTAAAGGCAACGGCTTAATCCAAACGACGGTAATTTTCTGAATTGACGGGAATACCATCCGCGTCAGTGAATATTTGGCTATATCGGTTTTTTTCCAGCTGCAATCGCATGGTCCAAATCATATCCGGATTGGCCACTTTTCGCATGGAGCTTGACATATATTCCAATTGCTCGGTAAGGGAGGTGTCCGTAATGCTGTAAGACCCATACCCAAACCATTCCACGGAGTCAGTGGGAACATACCGTGTCCACATGACCTTTCCGTTATAGTACATCTTGATTTGACGGTAACCATCGGTCGGATATACGGTATCGGCTATCGTTTCCCCATCGTAATTGTAATGGCTTACCAACTCCCAAGTACCCTCAATCGACAAGGGCTCATTTTGGTATGGGGAAGTATTCATGGCAAAGGACATGATCAGTAATGCAATCGCTAGGACAATGAACAATTTTTTCATAATAGTGATTTTTAGAGATGATTGATTGAAATACTGATAAAAAGATACAAAAAAAATTGACAAATCCGTAATGGTTTTTTCACACAAACCTACCCCTTGACGTAGGGTCAAAAAAGGTTGAGCACCTTGGTAAGGGTCTCTATATCCGCTTTGGTGTGGTGGGCACTCAGCACAATACGGCTCACATGATCACTTTGGTTCTCCGGGTAGCCAAAATGGGTGATAAGAATACCATTTTCCTCAAGATGGGCAGCGAGCTCCATAGTATGGAAAGAAAATGCGGGATGTCCTGGAATGGTATACAATCTGATTTTGGGATGATTGAAACGTTCCTTGAACCTTGCGATATTCTCTTGTAGGATGGTCCTTTTTTGGGCGATAAGGGAGGTGGCAAGCCGTAATGTGGCCAAAAGGGCCGGTGCTGCCGGACTTGCCCCACCAAAAAGGGCCGTGTCCGTCAATTGGGAGATACGGGATTGACTGCCGAAAATAGCTCCGGCCTGTAGGGCCAGCCCCTTGCCCAAAGAAGTGCATACAATCAACTCCTTTGGAACTAGTTGTTTCAATGGTTGAAAGCTACCCTTCCCATGTTCCCCCAGGATGCCAATGCCATGGGAATCGTCGGCAACGACGATGACCTGGTCCAGGGGAAGACTTTTGAGTCCTGTAAAGTGGGGGTAGGCATTTGGGGTAAAGCCCACGGAATCCAATAGCACGACCGGGGCTTTCGTAGGCCCCTGCCCAAGATATTCCTTTAGGGCGGCTCCTAAGGCCCCATAGGAGTCAAATGGAACCGAATGGATCGAATGCATGGCCACGTGGCTGTTGGGGGCATAAAAGAGGGTATGGCCTTCCCTTTCAAAAAAATAGCGGACCAATTGTGCGGCCATATACCCAGAGGATAGGGTGGTACAGGCCCCACTGCCCACCCACTGCGCCAAATGGGCCTCCGTTTGGCCATAAATGGCCAATTGTACATTGGACTTTCGGGAAGCCCCGTAATTACTACCGTATTTGGTAATCTGTGATTGTAGTAGTCCTTGGAATTCAGGATCGGTCTGTAACCCTAGATAGGCGGTGCCTCCAAAATAAAGATATTTCCTGCCATTTGATGGTATGTATCTC
This sequence comes from Flavobacteriaceae bacterium, assembly GCA_040830145.1. Lineage (GTDB taxonomy): Bacteria > Bacteroidota > Bacteroidia > Flavobacteriales > Flavobacteriaceae > JBFOLQ01. The sequence continues at coordinate 5,419 of JBFOLQ010000200.1, forward strand.
CCCGGAAAGATATCAGTATTGTGTTGCATGGTATCAATCCATTACAATTCCACTACCACCTATTTCGGGGAAGCGCACTGTGCCGTCCGATGCAATTTGCACGCCTTGGGCGATATCCCTTTTAAGGAGCATGGCCCCATCCATATCCACATAGTCCAATTGGGGCAGTAGTTGGGCAATGGCCGAAATGCCCACAGTGGACTCCGTCATACAGCCTACCATGACCTGTATTCCCAACTCCCTTGCCTTTTTTATCATGCGAAGGGCAGGGGTAAGGCCACCGCATTTGGTGAGTTTTATATTGATGCCGTTGAAATGTAGGGCACATTTTTCCACATCCTGTTCCACAATACAGCTTTCATCCGCGATGACGGGCAATACGCTTTGGTGGGCCACTTGTTCCATCCCCGCCCAATCATCCGCTTTTAGGGGCTGTTCCAAAAACTCAACGCCCAGTTCCTTAAGAATGACTGCATTTGCGATGGTTTCATCAGCTGTCCATGCGCAATTGGCATCTATCCTAAAAACGGCATCTGTATGTTTTCTGAGTTCCCGGACAATGGCTACATCATCTGATGTTCCCAGTTTAATTTTGTAGATGGGCCAAGGAGTTTCACGTAGTTTCTCCGCCATTTTTTGAATGCTATCCAATCCAATGGTATAATTGGTGATGGGATATTTTTTAACAGAGGTTCCCCAAAGTTTATAGAGGGGTGTGTCCCGTAGTTTTCCAAAGAGATCGTGGGCTGCCTGATCCAGGGCACAAATTGAGAAATTGGAGAGTCCCTTTGCACAGAGGAACGCATGGAAATCAGAGGGTTCCCCAAATGGGTAGGATTCAATAGCCGACCGTATGCCTTCAATTTCTTGGATCATATGTGCTACGGTGATGCCGTAGTACGGGTTTGAGGTAGATTCCCCATAACCTGTTTTTCCATGAAGGGAAAGGGATACGATCAGGGTGTCCTGGTGCTGGTACGACTCCCTTGAAATGGTAAAGGTGTGTGCGAGTTCCAATACATATTTTTTTAGGCTGAGCTGCATTGCCCCAAGATAGGAAAGAAATCAAGACCCACGGTCAAAAAACCGTGGGTCCATGGAATATTTGTTACCGAAAAAGAGGGAGGTCTAATATTTGGTGACCGAGCCAGAAACCGATTTCTTTTTGGAAACGGATGGGTTACCGGCATAAGAAATATTGCCTCCACTACTGGCGTCGGCCGTGAGGGATTGATCCACATGTATGCTCATATTGGCCCCACTGCTGGCTTCGGCCCTACATTGTTGGGCATTTAGCTTCACGGCGTTGACATTGGCCCCACTGCTTACGTCAAATTCCGCTTGGACCGCCTTTCCCGAAAGGTTGGCATTGGCCCCACTACTGGCATCCAAATTCAAATGGTCTGCCGCTACCTCTAAACGTACATTGGCCCCACTGCTCATATCAATATCCAGGTCCTGGACCGTCAAAGGGGTCTCACTACGCAATCCGGCTCCGCTGGAGGCCGTGAGTTCAGTAATCTCTGGGAGGGATACATATACCTTCTTGGTGGCACGCCCGATATTCTCAATGGCATGTACCCGAAGTTTCCCATTTTTGATATCCGTGCCAATGAGGTCCACGATATTTTCGTCCGCTTCCACGGTAATGGCAAAGTCATCCGCTTGGGTGACGTAGACGTCAATACCCTCTTGAGCGGAAATTTCCTTGAATTCTCCCGTAATGGGCCTATTTTCCTCAATGATGGTACCGTTGCCCTTTTCACCCGGTCCAAAATCGGATACCTTGATGTCAAATCCGCAGGAACCCAAAAATAGGGCAATCAAAAAGGCGATGGCGATTCGTACTAAAGTTGTCATGACTGTTTGTTTTTAGATTGATTTTTGTTTTTTGCTGATGTAAAAATGGTGTTTTTATACAGCTCAATGTAATGAAATTGCCTGAATTGTAGGTTTTGGTTACCGAATTGTTTTTTGTGGGGCTTTTTGGACGGTATTTTGACCGGCCATCCCAATTAGTAATGAATCCCCAGCCGTTTCCGTCTTGATTTCGGATCTGTTTTCATCTATTTGTATGTCCACTTTATCCGCATCCTCATCCGTGGCCCGGATCTTTACTCCATTGCCGTCAATTTTCATTTGAAAGGATTCGGCCCCATCCTCCACATCAATATCAATACCGTTGCCATCAATGGTGACCTTTCTGTCATGGGGAGTGTCCTCATCCCAATCATCGTCTTCCTCGTCTTCCTCAGGACAGTCCTGGCACTCCAAGATACCATTGGCACCCATTTTCCAGGTATATTCATCCAAGCTGCATTGACGTACATCGGGTTTGGTATCAAAGCGAAGCTTATAGCAGTCGTACACATCGTTCTCAAAATCAAGGTACATCCCCTTTGGGATAAAGAGATTGATCCGTGCTTGCTGATCCCGGTATTTACCCGAGGTGGGAGCCGTAATGAAATTGTCCAGATACAATACATTGTCTTCCAATGAAAAACCGTATGAAATCTGGGCTGCCATCTCCTTTGCATTGGCAAAGGTATCGCCATAGGCCCTTTTACGAACCTCAATTCGCGCACTATTGTCCCGTGATGACTTTATGTAAAAACGGGTATCATTGATGACCAAGACCTCATTGCCCTCTGTATCATAGTCAAAGACCATACCGTTGAACCCCCTGTTGTCACCGTGCTCCTCGGTCTCTGATGGCACAATGCTGAGGTGTAGGGTATCCACCGTACTGGCCATGGGCAATTCCTGTCGTTCCGTAACGCTCCCAGAGTAGGCAAAGGCAGCAGCCTGGCGCACTCCAAGGACTATCAGGGTAATCAGGGAGACCAACCAAAGCCCCAGCAGGGTAAACTTGGCTATATTTCCAATGGAATGGAGATTTTTTACCAAAATCCTGAGTCCAAGGTACATGACAAAGAACATGGGGATGCCCGCGGCGAAAAAGACCAGTAAGGAGGCCAACCATACGGGGGTATGGGTGACATTGACCATTTCAAGGAAGTCAATCCCTGGTACATTGACCGCATTGAGGATTCCTACGCTGAATGCTGCGATGAAGAGTCCAATAAGGGAAGCCCCCCCAATAATGACAAACAATATGGCCATAAGTTTGGCGAATACCTTAAAGAGGAACATAAACACGTCCCCTACGGTATCAAAAAAGGTCTTGGAGCTGCTTTTGACCTTACCGTAATCCACATTTTTGACCTTATCGGCCACATCAGCAAACCCCTCTTTGACTTTGTGCTCTATATTGCTGATGTTGACGGGCTTTCCCGACATATCCAATTTTTGGGAGGTAGTTGTGGCTTCTGGAACCAAAATCCACAATACGATGTA
>JBFOLQ010000201.1:0-11850 GCA_040830145.1 Flavobacteriaceae bacterium
AAGGCAGGAAGAGGCGGTCCCAATTCATGCATACACTAATTGGTGCCGACCCACACATTGTTCTTCGGGGTAAGTCCACTGCCCTTAAGTCGGTTATTCAACCAGATGGGGGAGGGGCAAACTTGTAAGTTGCTGATGGTCACTCCGCAATATCGGGGCGCCAGCTCGGGGGCATCAACCTCAACATCAAGTTTAAAGGACCGACTCTCAATATTAAAATGGCTTACGGGGGGGGTAATGAGCTCTTTTTGGATCTCTTGCTGTATCAACCCTGCCCTAAGGTCACGGGCCACTCCAAAGTGGCTCATGGCATCGGCCCGGTTAGGGGTGAGTCCAATTTCGAAAACATCATCCCTCTCTATTTTAAATACCTCTGAACAGGGGGTCCCTGGTTTTAAGGCCTTATCCAATACCATGATGCCATCGTGGTCTTCTCCCAGGCCCAGCTCGTCCTCTGCGCATATCATTCCAAAGCTGACCTCTCCGCGAATCTTTCCTTTTTTAATGGTGAGGCTTTTCCCGTCAGTGGGGTATAGGGTAGTGCCAACAGTGGCCACCGGCACTTTTTGTCCTGCTGCCACATTTGGGGCCCCACAGACAATCTGCACGGGTTCACCAGTGCCAATATCCACTGTGGTAAGCTTCAAACGGTCCGCATTGGGGTGTTTGTCACAACTGAGCACATGGCCCACGACCACACCTTGTAGCCCACCCTTGACGGATTCAAAGGTGTCAACACCTTCTACCTCAAGCCCAAGGTCGGTCAATAACTCCGCTGTCTTACCTGCGTTCCAATCGATGTTCAAGAACTGTCTTAACCAGTTGTACGATATCTTCATTGGCGGGTTTTAAGCGGGTAAAGATAAAACAATGCACCAAGACATTCAATAAGGGAATACTGACGTGGCCCCATTATTTTAATAAATCGGTTTATTGTTGTTTCTTCGTGGGAATAAATAAGGGAAAATGGGAAAATTTACATCCTTGGCATTTGGGATTTTGGCCGTGGGCATTATAGTCTATGGTTTTGTCCAAGGCCATAAAACAGCTTCGGTATTGGGTTTTGAAATCAATATTTGGTTGTATAGGGCGGTTTGGGCATTGATAGGAATCTCCTCTTTTCGCGACTTTTACCAAAAAAGGAAGGCCCCTTGAATACCGGGCCCATACTAGGGTGTTATGATGCGATATAGTGTCTTTTTGTTGCTTTTGTTGGTGTTGCTGTCCTGTGATGCGCCCCAACCAGTTTTAAGGGACGGTCCCTGGGTGGCCGAATTGGAGGTAAAGGATGGGGAGCTATTGCCTTTTGCCTTTACGGTGTCCACTGCGGAAGATGGATCTAAGCGGATGGAAATCCATAATGCGGAGGAGGTCATTCAGGTGGATGAAATTTGGGTACAAGGGGATTCCATTGTCATACGACCTCCCGTCTTTGAGGGGTATTTGGCCGGAAGGTTCACCAAGACCGGTATTTCTGGGAGTTTTGTAAAGGAGGGATTGGATAGGGTTGTTCCCTTCCAGGCCACCTACGGCCGGAAACATCGCTTTGGGAGTGCCCAAGCCCCAAACACGGATGTTTCGGGAAGCTGGGAAGCCGATTTTAGCGCTGGCACCCTGGATGCCTATAAGGCCAAGGGCATTTTTGAACAACAAGGGGAAAAGGTGACGGGGACCTTCAGAACGGCCAAGGGGGACTATCGTTTTCTGGAAGGGGTTGTCCTGGGCGATACCCTTCGTATTTCTGCCTTTGATGGGGCACATGCCTTTTTGTTCACCGCGGCGGTTTCCGATAGTACCATGACCGGCACTTTTTATTCTGGAAACCATTTCAAGGAACCTTTTGTGGCCAAACGCAACGAAGGGTTTGAACTGCCCGATGCGGAAACACTCACCTATTTAAAGGGAGGCTATGAGACCTTGGAATTTGCATTCCCGGATGAAAAGGGGCATGCCGTTTCCTTGAATGATGCACGCTTTAAGGATAAGGTTGTCATTGTGCAACTGATGGGCACGTGGTGCCCCAATTGCTTGGATGAAAGTAAGTTCATCGCCCAATACCTCAGGGAGAACCCCCATCCCGATCTTGCAGTAGTGGCCCTTGCCTTTGAATACGTAAAGACCCCGGAAAAGGCCTTTCAAAACATAAAGAGATTGCGGGAACGATTGCATTTGGAATACCCTATTCTATTGGCCCAATATGGTACCACGGATAAGGCGGAAGCCCAAAAAAAACTCCCGATGTTGAACCATGTACTGTCTTACCCCACAACGCTTTTTGTGGATAGGAATGGAAAAGTTCGGAGAATCCATACAGGGTTTGATGGTCCGGCCACGGGTGAAAAATACAAGGCCTTTATATCGGACTTTGATGGGTTTGTAAAGAAGTTGTTGCAAGAGGAATGAAGTGTCCCTTTGAAGATACTGTAAATGGGTATACGGCAAATTTCCGTATCCCTTGATTGCTTGTCAGGTCGAGGGTCAATATTTTGAAGTGCAACGACACTCTTGATGTCACACCGAGCTTGTAGAGGTGCATTTTCGGAAGCAACTGTCAATGGCGGTACAATTGAGCCCCACGAGAATGAAACTTTTCGAACACTCTCTTTAAGGCTTAGGGACCCGTCACCAGGCTAGAACAGATACTATCCCTCCTTGGTACGGCCACGCTCATTGTCCCCCTCTTCATGGCCATCATCTGAAATCCTATCATGATGGGCATCCTGGGTGTCGTTGGAATCGTTGCCATTGTACCATATATCATCGGAGATTCGCTCATCTTCATTGTCTCCGTCTTCATCCTCGTCATCCGAGATGGCCTCATAGGGGATGTAGGGGTCCGTATGGTACAGGGCATCCATATCTTCCACACTCTCAGGGCTACAGGAGGAGGCCCAAACAAAGCCCCAGGCCAATACCATGGAAACGGCCCTTACTTTTTTTATCTTCTTCATCAGATAAATGGGTTTGGTTATCAACGATAAAAGTAAGGGTTCACGCCCAGGAAAAATGGTATAAAAAGGACAACCCGGCCGGTAGCAACGGGCGCCTAAATAGGATAAGGCACTGTTTAAATAATGGTGGATTTCCCCAGCCCTATGTTTTCCATGTTCATAGTGGGTACCTCATCGGCATCCTCGATGTTACTGGCGATAAAATCGCCTACATAATCGGTGCCATAGTCGCTGCTTCCCAAAATATCAGGGGTGACGATTTTCTTCTGGAACGACTTGATGACGGCTATCATCAGGGCATCGGCCTCTTCCTCCAGACCAAAATGCTGCAATAAGAGTACTGCACTTAAAATGGAGGCCACGGGGTTGGCCACATTTTTTCCAGCGGCCTGTGGGTAGGACCCATGTACGGGCTCAAACATGGCATTCTCCCCACCGATGGAAGCAGATGGTAAAATGGCATTGGAACCTATGATGACACTGCCCAGGTTGTTCAGCACGTCCCCAAACATATTGTCGGTAAGGATAACATCAAATTGTTTGGGGTCGGTGACCAATTGATAGGTAACATTATCGATAAACTGGCAATCCAACTGTACGTCTGGGTAGCTCTCGGCAATTCCCATGACCGTTCTCCTCCACAGACGGGGAGTTTCCAGTACGTTGGCCTTATCGGCCAAGGTGATTTTTTTCTTTCTTTTTTTGGCCGCCTTAAAGGCAAGGTGGGCGATACGTGAAATATGCCCCTCAGAGTATTCATTGAGATCCGTGGCGTGCCGAAGGTCCTGGCTCACTGTTTTTTCACTAAAATAGCTGCCGCCCAGGAGTTCCCGAAAAATGACAAGGTCTACGCCCTTGACCACCGATTCCTTAATGGGGGAATTGGCACTCAGGGCCGAAAACATTTTTATGGGCCTAATATTGGCGAAAAGGGCCAATTCTTTTCGGAGCTTCAGCAACCCCTGTTCAGGGCGTATTTTGGCATTGGGATCTTGATCGTATTCCAAGGAACCGATGGCACCGAACAGAATGGCATCGGATTGCTGACATAGGTCCAACGTTTGCTGGGGGAGGGGATTGTCGTGCAGGGCAATGGCCCGGGCCCCCACCGGAGCCTGGGTAAATTGAAAACTGTGGCCAAAGAGATCCTCTATGGCCCGCAGGCATTTGACCGATTGTTGTACAACCTCAGGGCCAATGCCGTCCCCTTCAAGCAACGCAATTTTAAGGTGCATTATGTCAAGGTTTCAATTTGGATATTGCTGGTTTCCACTATTTGATGGATATCCTCATCCACAATCTCTTTTTTACTGTCGGCGAACTTTAGAAATTGTCCGTATACCGCGTCCAGTTGGATCTTGGTAAGGTCATAGCCCACTTTTTTCGCCCTGTATGCCAAGGCCGCCCTACCACTTCGAGCCGTGAGCACAATGGAGGATTCACTGACCCCCACATCCTCGGGATTGATGATTTCATAGGTTTCCCTGTTCTTGATGACACCATCTTGGTGGATGCCCGAGCTGTGCGCAAAGGCATTGGCCCCCACGATGGCCTTATTGGGCTGTACGGGCATGCCCATTTTTTGGGAAACCATTTGACTGGTACTGTACAGTAATTTGCTATTGATGCCTGTGTCAAGACCCAGGTCGGGATGTTGGCGCATGACCATCACTACTTCCTCCAACGAGGTATTTCCGGCCCGCTCCCCAAGTCCGTTAATGGTGCACTCTATCTGCCGGGCCCCATTGATGGCCCCCGCTATGGAATTGGCCGTGGCCAACCCAAGGTCGTTATGGCAATGGCAGGAGAGGATGGCCTTATCAATCCCTTTTACATTTTCCCTTAGGTATTTCATTTTGGCACCGTATTCCTCTGGCAGGCAATATCCCGTGGTATCAGGGATATTGAGTACGGTGGCCCCGGCCTTGATGACCGCCTCACATACCCGCGCTAAGTACTCATTATCGGTACGGCCAGCATCCTCGGCATAAAACTCCACATCCTCCACAAAGCTCTTGGCGTATTTTACTGCTTCCACGGCCCGTTCCAAAATACGCTCCCTATTTGATTTGAACTTGAATTTGATATGGGAATCCGAAGTACCTATTCCTGTATGGATACGGGGCTTTTTGGCATGTTTGAGGGCATGGGCGGCAGTTTCAATGTCTTTTTTGACCGATCGGGACAATCCACATACGGTAGCATTCCGTACAATTTTGGCAATCTCCTCCACGGACCGAAAATCACCGGGACTGGAGATAGGGAAGCCTGCCTCTATGATATCCACCCCGAGTTCATCAAGCCGTTGGGCAATTACCAGTTTCTGTTCGGTATCCAACTTGCATCCTGGTACCTGTTCGCCATCCCGCAGGGTAGTGTCAAAAATATGTACTTTATCTTTGTTGGCCATTGTATAATAGTTTGAGTCGTACTTACGAATATATGGGCATTTGTTAAATTGCCATTTTTCAGCGTTTGGCATTTACAATGCTTAGTTGCTTTCTAATTATGTTAAGTAGTTAATAGTCAGTTTATTGAATAGATTGTATTACAATGACAAGTACGCATAGGGATTCCCTTTTTGTATTGATAAAATCACTTTCAAAATCTGAAAAGCGCCAGTTTAAGCTATATGTGGGGCGCTTGGGGGTCAATACTGATGCCAAGTTTTTGGCACTTTTTAACCTGTTGGACAAAATCAAAAAGTACGATGAAACGGTCATCTTGGAAAGCGGTATCGTTAAGAAGGCGCAGCTGTCCAATTTAAAGGCACACCTCTACCGACAGATATTGGTGAGCCTACGCCTAAACCCTGTCAACCAAAATATTCGGGTACAAATACGCGAGCAGCTCGATTTTGCCACCATCCTATACCAAAAAGGACTTTATAAACAAAGTTTGAAACTGTTGGACAAAGCCAAATCCATGGCAGTGGACAATGAGGAAAAGAACATCGCCTATGAGATTGTGGAGCTCGAGAAGATAATAGAGACGCAGTATATTACGCGAAGTATTCCCTATAGGGCCGATGAACTGGCCGTACAGGCCAAGGGGTTGTCCGCCCAGAACCTTATTACCAGTAAGCTCTCCAATCTGTCCCTCCAATTGTATGGCATGATGTTGAAGGTAGGCTACGTACGGAATGATGCCGACTATCAAGAGGTAAAGCGTTATTTTGACAAACAATTGCCAGATTATTACTTTGAGACACTGGGCTTCCGTGAAAAATTATGGCTTTACAAGGCGCATTTATGGTATAGTTTTCTGGTACAGGATTTTCTGTCGTGCTATAAATTTTCGAGTAAATGGGTCGATCTTTTCGAGGAATACCCGGAGATGACCAAACGCAATCCGGTGTTCTTTTTAAAGGGAATGAATTATTTGCTTGAATCCTTGTTTTATGTGAAATATGCATCCCAATTTAAAGAAACACTTCAAAAACTGGAAACGACCGTTGAAGATACCGATTTTCCGAAAAACGATAACATAACGTCCCTTTCGTTCCTGTACATCAATGCCAATCGGCTCAACTTACATTTTTTGGAAGGCACCTTTAAAAAGGGGCTTTATCTGGTACGCATCATTGAATACGGAATCAATAAGCACCGGAACAAAATAGATGCCCACCATATCATGCTGCTTTATTATAAGATTGCCTGTCTTTATTTTGGCAATGGTGACCATAAGAATTGCATTGCCTATCTAAAAAAGATCATAGACAATCGCAGCCTGCGGATGCGGGAGGACCTTATGTGCTTTTCCCGTGTGCTGAGCCTGGTGGCACATTATGAGGCCGGGATGGACTATCATTTGGAAGTACAGCTCAAGAGTACCTATAAATTCCTGTTAAAGATGGATGATCTGCATGCCGTGCAGAAGGAAATGATTCGTTTTTTAAGGAATCTGGGCAATATTTATCCGAACCAACTCAACGCAGAGTTCAAAAAATTATACGATGAACTGAAAAAATATGAAAACCATCCCTATGAAAAACGAGCTTTTTTATACTTGGACATTATCTCATGGCTCGAAAGTCATTTACAGCAACGTCCGGTAGCCGATATCATCCGGGAAAAAGCATTGAAGCAGGTACGATGAGGATTTAGAGCCTGTCCTTAGTTCTTGGAATCCCCCTTTCCCTGGTTGATGCCCGGGGTTCCCATGTTGAACTGTTGGATCAGTCCATTGCCCAATTTTTCAAATTCCTCACTCTTGGCCATATTCCGTACCCTGGTTGGGTCAAAGTCGCCATTGAAATAAAGAAAGGAACCCGTACTGCTATTATTGTTGTATATCAAGATTTCCTTCACACTGTTCTTCTTTTCGCGTATGGAAACCACATTGCGTTTTAGTTCATCATTTTTTCGGTAGATCTCAATAAAGGAACTTCCCGTAATACTGTTCATCTGTTTGTTGAGAAATTGGGTACGTGCAGGGGAAGCGCTGGGAAATTGCATATAGCGCAAGTCTTTGGTGTTGCCCACCAAAGATTCCATTTCCGGGGATATGCCACTGATGAGGGACAGCATAAATTGGGGAACCCGGACCGCCGTTACATGGTCATCATCCTTGTGGGCATTGTAAAATGTGTCAATGGAATTATAGGTGCTACATGAGAAAAGTAGCAATACGGCCAGGATGGGAGTGATTTTTTTCATTTTCGGTATAGTGTTTAAGGTTAATGTGACTATGACTAAAAGTAGCAAAAAAACATCAACAAGCGTTCCAAAGAGGATTGTGGGGCGGTGGGGCACTCAATTTAACGGCTTGTTTGGTAACAGGGTGTTCAAAGCACAACTCCCGGGCATGCAGGTGTATGCTTCCATCTGGGTTGCTTCGATCAAAACCATATTTTAAGTCTCCTTTGATGGGAGAGCCCACGGCGGATAACTGAGCCCGTATTTGGTGATGCCGGCCGGTCCGTAAATCAACTTCCAATAAAAAATAGGTATCCAATTTCTTGGTGACGGTATACGTCAAAATGGCCTTTTTGCTATTGGGGACCTCCCGGTCATGGGCATATGATTTGTTTTGCCTGTGGTTGCGTACCAACCAATGCTCCAATACCGCATTTTTCTTGGGAGGGGCCCGTTTCACTATGGCCCAATAGGTTTTTTGGGCCTTTTTTTCAGCAAATATCTTGTTCATGCGGACCAAGGCCTTTGAGGTTTTGGTAAATACCACAATGCCCGATGTGGGCCTGTCCAGCCTATGGGGCACCCCCAAAAAAACATTGCCCGGTTTGTCATAGGTATGTTTAAGGTACTCCTTGACCGTTTCATTAAGCGGTTGATCCCCCGTTTTATCACCCTGCACAATATCCCCGGGTCGCTTGTTCACCACAATCAAATGGTTGTCCTCATACAATACCAGTAGGTTATGGGAAGTAGACCTTTGTGAATATGGATTTTTGGATTTTCGGATGATTTGATTTTTAGCTTTGATCCTGTAAAGGTCACTTGGGTTATGGAATTGATCCGCTCTTTCCTTCCAGGGGTTACATGATTTTATGGTCTTTTTTCGCAATGTACATGCCCAGAATCATCAAAACACCCAAGGTCACAGAGACATCTGCCATATTAAAAATGCCCGTTTTAAAAATGCCCAGTCGCACCTGGAAAAAGTCAGTGACCGAACCACGGATGACACGATCCATGATGTTTCCGATGCCACCCCCAATAACAAAGGCAAAGGCAATGACCGTTAAAGAATACATTTGGGTATGGAAAATGACCCGATACAATAGAAAAAGTAACACTAAGATGGGCAATGCCTGTAAAAAAACAATCTTGGCGAAGGGTGGAAGGTGCTGTCCCAGTCCCAACATGGCCCCGGTGTTTTCCACTCGGGTAAGGATAAGGTAATCATTCACGACATGAATAAAATCGTGTGTGTCCACTTTTTGGCGCACCACCTCCTTTGATATTTGGTCGCAACCGATGTTCAGAAGTACCACCACCAAAATCCCAAAGCGTTTTAGATGTACCATGGCGTCAATACTGCTCGTTGTCGTTGGGGAAATCCTGGCTTTTTACGTCGGCCACATACTGCCTAATGGCATTTCCCATATCATCATAAAGATTCATGTACCGCCTAAGGAAGCGGGGGTTGAACTCATGGGTCATGCCCAGGAGATCGTGAATGACCAATACTTGCCCGTCAGCATATTTTCCCCCTCCAATACCTATGGTGGGTATGGTAAGTTTGGCAGATACCTCCTTGGTCAATAGCGCGGGGATTTTTTCAAGTACAACCCCGAAACAGCCCCATTTTTCCAGCAATTTGGCATCTTCCCGTAGTTTATTGGCTTCCTCCTCTTCCTTGGCCCGTACCGTATATGTGCCAAATTTATAGATACTTTGGGGGGTGAGGCCCAAGTGTCCCATCACTGGGATCCCAGCGTTTAAAATACGTTTTACCGACTCCTTGATTTCAATACCGCCCTCCAACTTTACGGCATGTGCCCCACTTTCCTTCATGATTCTGATAGCAGACCTGAGGGCTTCCTTGGGATCACTTTGGTAGCTGCCAAAGGGAATGTCAACGACGACCAATGCCCTTTTTACGGCCCTGATCACTGAAGAGGCATGGTAGATCATTTGGTCCAGGGTAATGGGCAATGTGGTTTCGTGACCGGCCATGACATTACTGGCGGAATCACCTACCAAGATGACATCCACATGGGCATCATCCACAATTTTGGCCATGGAATAGTCATAGGCGGTGAGCATGGATATCTTTTCACCGTTCCTCTTCATCTCAATGAGTGATTTCACCGTGACCCGTTTGTACTCTTTCTTGGCTGTGGACATTGTTACAAGGTTTAGGGCAATAAAAGTAAGGAGATTTGTTCAATTGAAACCGAGCCCCTCTGTATGGGGGGCATTTCAAATTTCCCTTTTTGGGAAAATGACATTTTTGAAGAGATGTTTAGAGAGATGTAGCCCCAATTTTCCCTATGGCGATTAAGGTTTTTTAGAAATACTTGAAATTTACCCTTCCTTTGGGACACTATCATTTAAAAGCGGAATTCGGCCTGGCAGTATTGCTTTTTAATGATTCCGAAAGCCCATTTGGGACACGATTGTCATACCGAGCTGCGTCGAGGCACGTAAATGAAATCGTCCTGACCTTTCCGCTGCGGGTGTACCGTATGGTAAAAAAATTATCTTTAGCTTTGAAAGAAACCATGGATTTAGTGCAAAACAGGAATATGTACCGATATAGTGTTGCCGTATTTTTCTTTTTGGGAATGGGACTCTGCTTAGGGCAGCAGATGGATGATGACCCCAAAAAGGCAGTGGATATTTTTTTTGAAGGCTTCCACAAAAGGGACAGTGTCCTCATAAAATCGGTCTGCTCCAATGAGTTGATACTACAGACCATTGGTAGGTCCAAAGAAGGGACTCCAAGACACCGAACCGATTCATTTCCGAAGTTTTTGAAGAATATTGTAAGTATTCCCAAGGAACGGGAAATCCACGAAAAGTTATTGGATTACCTTGTCCGGGTAGATGGCCCCATGGCCCACGTATGGACTCCCTATGAGTTTTATGTGGATGGAAAGTTCAGTCATTGTGGTGTAAATTCCTTTCAACTTTTCCATACCGGAAAACAGTGGGAGATTATTTATTTGGTGGACACCAGAAGGAGGAAGGATTGTACAAAAGAATAATGGTATAGTATGAAATTTGGCAAGGTAGAAGATCCATCCCAGGTTGATTTTTCCATCCCAAGGACCCATCCCGATACGGAAGGGTTGCTTTCACAGCTCAACAAGGAAGATGCCCTACGGCTTTATGTGGGCTGTGCTAAGTGGAACCGGCAAGACCTAAAGAATTTTTACCCCCGGGGTACCAAGGATGAGCTGGCCTATTATGCCACCCAGTTCAACAGCATTGAGCTCAATGCCACCTTTTACCGCATCTTTCCATCGGATACCTATGAAAAATGGCGTGAGAAAACCACTGAGGACTTTCGGTTTTTTCCGAAGATTGTGCAGAATGTAAGCCATTTGTATCGGCTGAACGATTCCGTCTACCCCGTTTTGGAGGAATACTTGAACCATACGGCCCATCTGGGCGAAAAGCTGGGAACCCTCTTTCTACAAATGCATAACAACTTTTCTCCCAAAAATTGGGATAGGGTAGTGGCCTTTGTGGAAAAATGGCCCAAAGAGTTTAGGTTGGCCATGGAATTTAGGCATACTGATTGGTTCAATGATCCAACGGTCTCCCAGGAACTGTACCACCTATTGGAGGAGAACCGCATTGCCAATGTCTTGGTGGATACAGCCGGAAGAAGGGACCTAATGCATATGCGATTGACCAATGACGAGGCCTTTATACGGTATGTGGGGGCCAATCATGAAAGTGATTACGATCGGTTGGATGATTGGGTCAATGTGTTGTCCGATTGGAAGCAACAGGGGTTGCGCAACATCTATTTTTTTGTGCACCAGAACTTGGAAAAGGCCTCCCCCTTACTATCCGCCCATCTTATTAAAAAATTGAACCAGAAATGGGGCTGCGCCCTTCGGGTCCCCAGCACACTGCACCAGGACACGTATAAACTATTTTAAAACAGGTGTTGGTCCTACATTTTTTTGGCCACGGCCTCTACCTCGTCCAGCACCCGGAGAAGATTGCCTCCCCATAATTTTTCAATCTCATCCTCGGTATATCCCCTCTTGACAAGCTCCAAGGTTACGTTAAAGGTTTCTGAGGCATCCGTCCAACCCTCTATGCCACCGCCGCCATCAAAATCGGAACTAATGCCCACATGGTCAATGCCGATAAGGTCAACCATATAGTCTATAGGGTCCACCAAGTCCTGTACGTTGGTCCCTTCGGGAACATCATCTCTGGTACCGGCCACTTTTTTGCCTTCCCTTAAGACT
>JBFOLQ010000202.1:0-14927 GCA_040830145.1 Flavobacteriaceae bacterium
CCACCTTTCTTGAACAAGAAATCCGGCACGTCCCGTACCGGATTCCAACTAACTTAAACTAACTCTATCCAACATATGGTTGAACAACCCAAAGGTCCGCTTTTCTGGTAAGGTCTTGTTTAACTTAACTTTAACCTACCATTAACCTATTTAAAAGACAACTTTATGGGTCTTCCTCCCAATGGCCTATTGGACATCCCAACTCCCAGCAGTTTTGCAACAGTTGGTGCAATTTGATTGGAATATAGTTGTGCCTCTTCCTGCATCTCCCCTTTATGTAAAACGCCATTTCCATAAGCCATGAACCATACCTGTCCTGCTCCTTTTATCTTTGCCCCATGGCTACGCCATGTTTCCAACGGATACGTTCCGCGACCATGGTCCGTAGTAACCAAAAACACGGTTTGGTTCTTATAGTAAGGGTCCTTTTGGGTAAAATTCCACAACTCTTGAATCATGGAGTCCGTGTTATGGGCCGCCTTTAGATAAGCCTCGTAATCCCCTTCATGGGCAAAGTCATCGGTTTCCCCATAAGCGATATACACCAAATCAGGATGGGCCTTTCGCATATACTCCAATGCATAATGGTGCGTAAAGGCATCTAGGCGCACACTTCCCCACGGACTCGGAATCTGTTCTTGCAATTGGTTTAGAAAAATCTCCCGTTCACTTAAATCTTCCGTTGCGTTTTCGAATCCTGCATTTACATATATCCCTGACCGTTCTTCATTGATTATAAAGGGAAACACATCCCAACTGCCAAAAGCCGCTACTTTCCCACTATACCGGGGAGTTTTATGGACCAGTTCCAGAACTGTCATATTCGGGTTGTTCTTTTTTGCGTTACTATCGATACGCTCATCGTCTGCAGCACCCGTTAAAATCTCATTATAGCCCGGATAGGAAAACCACATTTGATTTGTCAGGTTCACTTTGTTCCCCGAGCCTCTATTCCCATGGATTTGACCCATACGGACGACCTCGGTCCATACAAAGGGCATCAACGCCTTTCTTCGTTCCTTGGCTGTGGCTTTCCAAAAAAGTTGCTTTAGGCCCGTTGTGTCGTGCACATATTCCTTATTGGTTATCAAAAGGGAGTCTGCGCCTGTAAAAAGCTCCTGCCAACGCAATCCGTCAAGCGTAATCAATACTACTTTGGACGCTTCATTTTGGGCGTTTCCCCATAATGAACATGAAAGGACAAAGGAAAGGACAAAGGTTTTTCTTAAAGATATCATTGTTTATTTGTTTTGATTGCCCTAAGGCCTACCGTTTAAAAGAGAGCGATGTACAAATATAAAAGTTAGATCTATGCCCCCTACTTGAGTAAAATGGCCATAGCCCCAATCGCCGTCAACACAAGAATCATTTTTCGATAAAAACCTTCCTTTATGTAGGAAACCAATTTAATCCCTACCCACAACCCTATAAGTAATGCAGGAAGCATTTTAAGGTTTGTCACCAATGTCCCAATTGTTATGGTCTTCCAAACAAGGATGTGAAAAGGCATTTTGAGCAGATTGATAATCAGAAACAACCAAGCTGCCGTCCCTATGAACTCATTCTTTGGCAAGCGCATGGCCAAGAAATAAATATTGCTAAAGGCACCCGCCAAATTGCCTATCATGGTGGTAATTCCCGAAAGCACCCCAATCCCTCCCGCAAATCCCCAATGCGTAGGTATTTTTTTTGATTGCCTTCTATCCCACCAAAACATAAGGGCCACGCTGACCAAAATAATGGCCACCATTAATCCCTTAAAAGTTTGTCCATCAATGTCATTTCCTATGAAAACCCCAATAAGTACCCCCACAACAATCCACGGCAATAGCTTTACGATATAGGACCAATTTGCATGTTTGTTGTAGTACCACACAGCAAAAACATCCCCTATGACCAAGAGGGGCACCAAAACACCTGTTGATTCCCTGGCCCCAAATGCCAAGGCCATCAAGGTCACATGAAGTATGGATATCCCCTTAATACCCGCCTTTGAAATGCCCAATAAAAAAGTTGCAGTCAAGGCAAAGGCCCAGCCTGTTGACGAGTGAACGGATGTTATTAAGGCCTCTTCCAACGATGTTTGGCGATCAAGCGCCAAAGGTATCTCATTTTGACCTATATTTAACGCCAACCAATTTTTCAAGTTATGGAACTCAGCACCCTGGATTACGGGTTTATCATCGTATTCTTCTCAATCGTTTTAGGAATTGGGATTTATGTATCAAAAAAATCGGGGGAAAGTTCTTCCCAATATTTTCTTTCGGGCCGTACGATGCCCTGGTGGCTCTTGGGCCTTTCCATGGTGGCCACCACCTTTTCCACGGACACGCCCAACCTAGTAACGGACATTGTCAGGTCTAACGGAGTATCTGGCAACTGGGTATGGTGGGCATTTCTCATTACCGGGCTCCTCACTGTTTTTGTGTATGCCAAACTATGGCGAAAATCAAATGTCAATACGGATTTAGAATTCTATGAGCTTCGCTATGGGGGAAAACCTGCAAGTTTTCTTCGAAAATTCAGGGCCATTTACTTGGGTATTATCTTTAACGTAATTACCATGTCGGCCGTAACGTTGGCTGCTATCAAAATTGGAGGCATCATGCTCGGTCTGGAGCCATGGCAAACAGTTGTCAGCGCAGGTCTTATTACCGTGGTTTTCAGTGCTCTTGGTGGATTTAAAGGGGTGTTCTATACTGACTTTTTACTCTTTTTTGTAGCGATGGGAGGTGCCATTGGTGCCGCTGTTTACTTGGTTAACATTCCTGAAGTAGGAGGTATTTCAACCTTAATGACCCACGAACATGTGGCGAATAAACTTTCCATATTGCCTGATTTTAATGATAAAAAAGCGCTGATTACCCTATTGATAATTCCCTTGGCGGTACAATGGTGGAGTTCATGGTATCCTGGGGCCGAGCCGGGCGGAGGGGGCTATATCGCTCAACGTATGTTGGCCGCCAAAGATGAGAACCATGCCATTGGAGCTACTTTCTTCTTTAATATTATGCATTACGCCCTACGGCCATGGCCATGGATATTGGTGGCGCTTGCCTCATTGGTAGTGTTCCCTGACATCGCCAGTATTCAAGAAGCTTTTCCCCAAGTGCCTACGGACAAATTGGGTCATGACTTGGCCTATCCTGCCATGCTCACCAAATTGCCCAGTGGTCTTCTAGGAGTTGTTTTGGCTTCATTGGTGGCGGCCTATATGAGTACCATTAGTACCCAATTAAACTGGGGTTCATCTTATATCGTTTACGATTTTTACAAACAACAAGTGAATCCCAATGCCAGTGAGAAGCGTTTGGTGGCCGTAGGCCGAATCTCTACGGTTATTCTTATGGTACTAAGTGCCATTTTAGCATTGGCCTTACAAAATGCCCTGCAACTATTTGAGCTTCTACTTCTGTTTGGTGCCGGTACCGGCCTTATCTTTATTCTTCGCTGGTTCTGGTGGCGTATAAACGCTTGGAGCGAAATAGTGGCTATGTTCGCTTCTGGGATTGTAGCCATTTTATTGAAGGCTACCCCAGTGGGACCCTATTTGTTTGATTCTGAAAGTGGCATTCTTCCCAATTGGTCAGAATATCCCCTAATGGTTCTTGTTATTACAACTCTTTGGTTACTTACCACCTTTATGACCAAGCCAGAACGCAAGGAAGTGTTGCGGGATTTCTATAGAAAAATCCAACCCGGGGGACCTGGTTGGGCCAAGATAGTGGAAGAAGCCAAAGCTGATGATGTTGAAATAGTCACAGAAGAAAAATGGAGTGTTCCTTCTGGTATCCAGGCCATGTTATTGGGTTGTGTGCTCATCTATTCCTGTATGTTCGCAACAGGATATTGGATATATGGGGAAACCCAAAAGGCCCTGATTCTCACTGGAGTGGTCATACTGGCCGGAGTCCTATTGATAAGGGCATGGAACAAAGTAAAGAGCAACATCCTATAAGATGGGGCTGGCAAATAGAATTGTTTCGGTAGATATCTTTCGGGGCATGACCATTGTTCTGATGATCTTGGTGAATACTCCCGGGACTTGGTCCAATGTCTATGCCCCCTTACTACATGCCGAATGGCATGGATATACCCCCACTGACCTGGTATTTCCATTCTTTCTTTTCATAGTCGGGACCTCCATTGTCTTTGCCTACAAGAATAAAACTCCCAATAGGGTCACTTATAAAAAAATTGGGGTGCGCTCCCTGAAATTAATCGGACTAGGATTGTTTTTGGGGGCTTTCACCATTTCTTTCCCATTCATCAAGGAGTTTTCAGAAGTACGCTTTCCAGGTGTGCTGCAACGGATAGGGGTAGTATTTTTTTTCGCTTCGATTCTATTCTTAAATGTGAATTGGAAAGGCCTCTTGGCCATCGCCATTTGTTTGCTGGTAGGCTATTGGTTGTTAATGGTCATGGTCCCTGTGGATGGAATGACCTCAACATTGGACCGGGCACCCAATAACCTAGCCAATTATATAGACCTAAAAGTATTGGGGGGCCATATGTGGAAGCCTGATTACGATCCCGAAGGTATCTTGAGTACCATTCCAGCCATTGTGTCCTCCCTTTTGGGCATCTTTACTGGCTTGATCCTCACGTCCACACAACAAAAAAAGACAACCCTTCTTGTCGGCATTGGAGGAGCCCTTCTCGTTCTGGGGCATTTGTGGGATATGGTGTTTCCCATTAACAAAGCCTTATGGACCAGTAGTTTCGTCTTGGTCACTGCCGGATGGGCCAATTTAGTGCTTGCCCTTATATATTACCTGTCTGACGTTAAAAAAATTCAATTCGGAAGTATCTTCAGATATGCTGGGGCCAATGCCATTGTGGTCTATTTTCTATCTAGTTTCATTACCAAACTGTTTTATTCCATTAAAATGGACAATGATACCTCCCTTCATGGATGGTTGTTCAACACCCTTTATGTGCATGACTTTATATCATTGCAAATGTCCTCGCTTTTATATGGGCTTTCCGTTGTGGCCTTTTATTGTTTGCTGGCCTTTATATTGTACAAAAAAGGGATATTTATAAAAGTTTGAAGGAAAATGGGGTGCCGTGGACAGGAAATGGCTACTTGAAAGGCTGCATCAATTGTGCCACATACTTTCCTATCACATCAAATTCCAAATTGACTTCAGTTCCTATCTTATAGTCTTTGAAACGGGTATGGTCATAGGTATAGGGAATAATGGCCACGCTAAATCGTCCCTGTCCGGAATTGACTACCGTTAAGCTTGTTCCGTCAATTGTAATAGATCCCTTTTCTATGGTAACATTGCCCAAGGATGCATCGTAAGAAAATGTGAAAATCCAACTGCCCTCTTTTTCCACTATCCCTTCACAACGACCTTTTTGATCCACATGACCTTGCACAATATGCCCATCCAACCGTTCCCCCAGAACCATGGCCCGTTCCAGGTTCAGGGCACTCCCGAGCTCTAAGCTCCCTAAATTGGTCTTTTGCAACGTCTCCTCAATGGCGGTTACGGTATACGTGCCGGCACCCATACTTACCACGGTCAAGCATACACCATTATGGGCTACGCTCTGATCAATGGAAAGTGTATCGGCCAAAACAGATTTTATGGTAATATGAAGATTGCCCCCCTCGCTTTTTAGTTGGGCAACTTCCCCTATGGTTTCAATGATTCCGGTAAACATCTTCCGTTAAAATTAAGTAGTTTTGTGGTTTTGTTAGTCGAGAACAAAGGTATGTGATCATGGGTGAAGAAGGAAGCATAAGGCTGGGCATATCCATAGGGGATTTTAATGGTATTGGCTGTGAGGTCATCCTTAAAACCTTTCAGGATACGCGGATGTTGGACTTTTGTACTCCCATTATTTTTGCGTCAAACAAGACCATCTCCCACCAGTTAAAATCCTTGGGGATGGACCTGAAGTACAATGGTCTCAAAGAGGCGTCAAAGGCAATCCGGGGCAAGGTCAACGTGGTGAATGTATGGAAGGAGAATCCCCTAATAGAGTTTGGAAAGGAAACCCGTGAGGCAGGGAAATTTGCCCTAAAATCACTGCAAGCTGCTGTTGGGGCCCTTAAAGACGGCCACGTGGATGGTTTGATTACGGCTCCAATCAATAAAAATAATATACAATCGGAAAGTTTTAACTTCCCAGGGCATACTGATTACCTTGCCCAAGAAATTGGGGGGGAGAGTCTTATGTTCATGGTTAGTGATACTCTAAAGGTAGGATTGTTGACCGATCATGTCCCAGTAAAGGATGTTCCAGCCACCATCAATCCTATTTTAATCCGTACCAAAGTGCGTACCATTGAAAAGTCCTTAGTGGTCGATTTTGGTATCCGTCGTCCCAAGATAGCCCTATTGGGCATCAACCCCCACAATGGTGACCACGGGGTAATTGGCAAGGAAGATGATGAGGTTTTGCGGCCCGTGATAAAGGAAATGTCAGATGCCGGTCATTTGGTTTTTGGACCCTATTCAGCAGATAGCTTTTTTGGTGCTGGGGCCCATAAAAATTTTGATGCCGTTTTGGCCGCCTATCACGACCAAGGGCTTATCCCCTTTAAGACCTTGTCATTTGGGAAAGGGGTAAATTTCACTGCGGGACTTTCCAAAGTACGCACTTCCCCTGACCATGGTACCGCCTATGACATTGCAGGACAGAACAAGGCTGACCACAGCTCGTTCAAAGAAGCTGTCTTCACTGCCATAGAAATCTGTAGGAACCGAAGAGAGCATACCAATCTCACCCAAAATCCCTTAAAAAAACATAAGGGACGCAGATAGGGGGCTACCCTTGGTTTAATATAGGCTCTTTTGCCATGGAAAAGCTACCCTAATCCGCGCAAGTGGCATAAGAAAGTTCGGTCCTTTGGGAGTAATACTCTGTAAGCTCGTGATATATGGGCTCTTGACCTTTGTCACTATTTTCATTTTCCAAAAAAGACCCAAATGGCCACGACTTGAAATGAAAAATGTCCCTCTGTTGGTTCTTCCCAAAAAACATTGACTATTCCCAAAATAATAGTATCTTTGCCCCCGCCCAAATTTGGGCCGGTATGTAATAAACTATTGAAAAATGGGTCAAAAGGAGTTCTCAATTCCTTTTTCAGGATTGAAATTGGGAAAGCATGAGTTTACATACCCCATTAAAAATACGTTCTTTGAGTCCTTTGGATATAATGAGTTCAACGAATCGAACATTCATGTCAATGTTCTCCTGAACAAAATGTCCAACCTAATGGAAATGACCTTCCAGGCCAGTGGCACTGTCAATGTAAATTGTGACTTGACCAATGAGCCCTATGAACAGGCTGTAAATGGATTGTTGGATTTAGTTATCAAATTTGGTGAGGAATTCAATGACCATGATGACGAAGTGCTTATTTTGCCGCATGGGGAGCACCAGGTCAACGTCGCCCAGTATATTTATGAAATGCTGGTATTGGCGGTTCCCCAAAAAAGAGTTCATCCAGGGATTGCAGACGGTACTTTAAAGTCCGATTTATTGCAAAAATTGGACGAATTGAGACCTAAGGACCAAAATGGGAATATAGAGGGCAATGACCCAAGGTGGGACGCCCTCAAAAAATTATTAACGGACAAACAGTAACATAAAATGGCACATCCTAAAAGAAAAATCTCGAAAACGAGAAGGGACAAGAGAAGAACCCATTACAAGGCAGTTGCCCCTACCTTGGCCACTGATTCCACCACTGGGGAAATGCATCTGTACCACAGAGCCCACTGGCATGAGGGCAAACTGTACTATAAAGGACAAGTACTCATTGACAAAACCCAGGAAGCAGAAGCTTAAGGGTCATTGAGATATAAGAAAATTCCAAACTCCCATTTCCATTAATGGGAGTTTTTCTTTGGCTGTGTTATCCCCATTTAAAAAAGGACGAAAACAAGTCAAAATTGGCAAGAAAGTTGCAAAAAATTAGTACTTTTCACGACTTTTAGTGCTTTTTGAAGCTTTTGTCGGAAAATCAACTTGAGCATGAACAAATGTAACGCGGCCATTACGGCTGTCGGGGGCTATGTTCCCAAATTTGTGCTTACCAATAAGATGTTGGAAGGCATGGTAGAGACCAATGATGAGTGGATCACTACCCGAACGGGAATCAAGGAACGAAGAATCTTAAAGAAAGAAGAGGGGGAAGGCACTTCGTTCATGGCCATTAAAGCCGCTCAGATTGTCTTGGAAAAAAGTGGGGTAGATCCCTCTGAAATAGAAATGGTCCTTGTGGCCACCGCTACCCCGGATTTGCCGGTTTCCTCCACGGCCGCCTATGTGGCTTCCAAAATAGGAGCGGTAAATGCATTCAGTTACGACCTTCAGGCAGCCTGCTCCAGTTTTTTATTCGGTATGTCAACGGCTGCCCGCTATATAGAATCCGGCAGGTACAAAAAAGTATTATTGATAGGTGCCGATATGATGTCATCCATCATAGACTACACCGATAGAGCCACCTGTATCATCTTTGGGGATGGGGCAGGAGCTGTATTGTTTGAACCCAATTCCGAAGGTTTGGGAGTTCGGGATGAATACTTACGATCAGATGGCATTGGCCGTGATTTTTTGAAGATTGAGGCGGGAGGGTCCCTCTTGCCAGCTTCGGGGGAAACTGTAAGGAACAAGCAGCATTATGTATACCAAGATGGTAAGACCGTCTTTAAATTTGCTGTTTCTAACATGGCGGATGCCGCAGCGAAAATCATGGAACGCAATGGCCTTTCAGATGAGGACGTGGCCTGGTTGGTCCCCCATCAAGCCAATAAACGAATCATTGATGCCACTGCCAAAAGGATGGGTGTTGATTTCGATAAGGTGATGATGAACATCCAACGTTACGGAAATACCACTTCGGCAACATTGCCCCTGTTGTTGAGTGATTATGAAAATCAGTTGAAAAAGGGCGACAATCTTGTCTTTGCGGCATTCGGAGGTGGCTTTACGTGGGGTTCACTCTATTTAAGGTGGGCCTACGATTCTTAAAAAAGACTAACTAAATCATATTCTCTATGGATATTAAAGAAATACAGAGCCTTATTAAATTTGTGGCCAAATCAGGGGCCAGCGAGGTAAAATTGGAAACCGATGATATTAAGATTACCATTCGCACCGGTTCTACCACTACAGGCTCGGGGAATGAAACCCCAATTCTACAGCCTATTCCGGTAGCACAGGCACCTGTGCAAATAGCAGCCCCACAAGCTCCGGTAGCCGCTGCCCCCGCTGTCCCGGAGGCAAGCGAGACACCCGCTGAGGACGACTCTAAGTACATTACCATAAAATCACCCATTATTGGAACCTTTTATAGAAAACCCTCCCCTGACAAACCCCCTTTTGTTGAAGTGGGGAGTGACATCAACACGGGCGATGTGCTATGCGTAATAGAGGCCATGAAGCTTTTCAATGATATTGAGTCCGAGGTTTCGGGTAAGATTGTGAAAGTCTTGGTAGAGGATTCTTCCCCTGTAGAGTTTGACCAACCCCTTTTCTTGGTAGACCCATCCTAAAACCGAAACCCCAATTCCTGACTCGAAATTGATCCCTTTGGAGTTCGGTACTTGGAACTTGGTTTTTAAACCTAAGTACTATGTTCAAAAAAATCTTGATAGCCAACCGTGGAGAAATAGCGTTGCGTGTCATCCGTACCTGTCGTGAAATGGGCATTAAGACCGTAGCCGTATATTCAAAGGCAGATGAAGAAAGTCTTCATGTGCGCTTTGCTGACGAAGCTGTATGTATTGGTCCCGCACCGAGTAATGAATCATACTTGAAAATCCCCAATATTATAGCCGCTGCAGAAATCACCAATGCAGATGCCATTCACCCTGGATATGGCTTTTTATCTGAAAATGCCAAGTTTTCACGTATTTGCAGTGAACATGATATCAAATTTATTGGTGCTTCGGGCGAGCAAATAGAAAAGATGGGGGACAAGGCCACGGCCAAGGAGACCATGAAAAAGGCCGGAGTGCCTACCATCCCTGGGTCTGAGGGCTTGTTAAAGGATATTTCGGATGCCAAAAAAACGGCCAAAAAAATAGGATATCCGGTGATGATCAAGGCCACTGCCGGAGGCGGTGGTAAAGGGATGCGGGCCGTTTGGAGCGAGGAGGAGATGGAAGCCCATTTTGAAAGTGCCGTGCAAGAAGCAACGGCCGCCTTTGGCAATGGCGGCATGTATATGGAGAAACTCATTGAAGAACCCAGGCATATTGAAATTCAAGTAGTGGGTGACCAATATGGGAAGGCATGTCACCTGTCTGAACGTGATTGTTCTGTGCAACGTAGACACCAAAAACTCACCGAGGAAACCCCTTCTCCCTTTATGACCGATAAGCTAAGGGACGCTATGGGAAAGGCCGCCGTAAAAGCCGCAGAGTTCATTAAATATGAAGGAGCGGGAACGGTTGAGTTCTTGGTTGACAAACATCGCAACTTCTACTTCATGGAAATGAACACCCGTATACAGGTAGAACATCCCATTACGGAACAGGTGATAGATTACGACCTCATACGGGAACAAATACTCGTGGCCGGGGGTGTCCCCATTTCTGGCAAGAATTATGTTCCAAAGCTCCATTCCATAGAATGCCGTATCAATGCTGAGGACCCCTATAACGGATTCAGGCCTTCACCAGGTAGGATAACTACTTTACATACCCCTGGAGGGCATGGAGTGCGAATGGACACCCATGTATATAGTGGTTATGTCATTCCTCCCAATTACGATTCCATGATTGCCAAATTGATTACCACCGCCCAAACCCGTGAGGAGGCAATCAATAAAATGAAGAGGGCTTTGGATGAATTTGTAATTGAAGGGATAAAGACCACTATCCCCTTTCATAGACAATTGATGGACCACCCCGACTATTTGGCAGGTAACTATACCACCAAATTTATGGAGGATTTTGAGATGGAGCCCGCTCCAGAAAACTAACAAAGCACTCCGACCTATGTCGGAGTTTTTTATGGCACTTAGTTATTGGGAATATAAATCCTGGCTTTCCAATATTGACTTTACCATTGTTGGCAGTGGTATCGTAGGACTCAACTGTGCCTTACAGTTAAGAAAGCGATATCCGAATGCTAAAATCCTGATTCTTGAAAGAGGGACCTTTCCCCAAGGAGCCAGCACCAAAAACGCTGGGTTTGCCTGTTTTGGGAGTATTTCTGAGGTTCTGGCCGACCTGGAAATCCATTCGGAGGAAGAAATGGTTTCCTTGGTCAAAAGACGTTGGGAGGGCATTCAACTCTTGAGGCAGACCATTGGCGATAGTCTCTTACATTTTCAACAGCTGGGGGGGCATGAGATTTTTCATCAAAAAGATTCTGCCCTATACGAAAAATGCGCATCCAAATTGGCAGAGATCAACGCTTTGCTACATCCCATTTTTGGTGGTAATCCCTATGCAATGACCGAAAACAAGTTTGGGTTTGCCTCCATTGCCCCTAAATACATTAGCCATAGATACGAAGGACAGATTGATACTGGGGAAATGATGAATGCCCTCCTCCAGAAGACACAAAAGGCTGGTATAACCATTTTAAATTCAGTAGAGGTAACGCACTTTCAGGAAACGGGCAATAATGTGTCCGTAAAAACTGAAAAGTTTGAGTTCACAACCCAAAGACTTTATCTCGCCATCAATGGTTTTGCGAAACAGCTGCTCAAGGAAGAGGTGAGACCCGCCAGGGCACAAGTCCTATTGACCAAGCCCATAAATGGGCTACTGATAAGGGGCACCTTTCACCTGGATAGGGGATACTACTACTTTAGGAATATCAACGGAAGAATCTTATTGGGCGGTGGAAGAAACCTTGACCTTAGGGGGGAAGAGACTCCCATGTTTGGGCATACCCAATTGATACAAGGGAAACTAGAGGAGTTGCTTTCAAACGTTATTCTCCCAAATCATACATTTGAGATTGCCCAACGATGGAGTGGTATTATGGGGGTAGGACCACAAAAAAGCCCCATTGTAAAGGCTTCCTCAGACCGAATTTTTTATGGAATACGCCTAGGTGGAATGGGCATTGCACTAGGCAGCCTCGTTGGCAGGGAACTTGCCGAGTTGGCTTAATAATCTGCTTCTTATCCGATATTTTACCCTTAATGATATAATGCGCCTTTTTTTACATATCTTGGGTTTCCTTCAAAATCTTGCCGACTTATCCCTGTTCCAATGGTATCAAAATTGGTCAGCCTATTGGGAACACACCTTACGGGAACATGAAAAAAAAATCACTCTGTTGGATTTTAGGTCCGTTGGCTTTTCTTTTTTTGGGATGTACCGCCCAAAAAAAACCTTATGAAAGGGAGTATGCCAAGGCATGGAAAGAAATAATCAAATCAGAGGCATGGGCAAACTCCCTAAGGGGAGAGGCTGCCAGTGACCATTTTCTCGTGAGCTCTGACAAAGATGTTTATTTAAACGATACTCCCCCTACTCCATCCGTAGTATTGAACGACGAGAAATACCATCATTTGGTAACCCGGGCATACGTAAAAATTGTTGCCGAAGCAGAAAAGGCCGATATGCGATTAAAGGCAGAATATGACAAATGGAACAATACCTCCCTTGAGAGACCCGGACAAGAATATGAGCTAAAAAGGGAACATGCGCGGGTCAATAAGCGATATAGGGCCCATAAAGCCATGTTGGAAGGCCTCAAGTCATGGAACATTTTCAGTAAATACGGTACTGATGATCTGGAGTTTTTCAAAAAAGAAAACAGTACCCATGTAAACAACATGGCACAGAACGGACAAAGTGAGGAGGCCATTGTCAACTTTTTAATCTATCAACTGGCGGACCTTTACCATTTTGAGTAATTTAACAATTGCATAATCCATTGTTTCCCCGTCTTTTATATCTTTAAAGGGATTTTATCTGTTAGTCCTTGAGCACCCGTGATTCGCATAAGGAAGCTTTGATTATACAAGAAGGAGCTCTTGGAATTTGTATATGTCCATTTCGTAATCTATAACTCTTTAATATTATGACAACACAGGAAGTAGCTGATAAATTAGTGGCATATTGCCGTGAGGGAAAATACGACGATGCCTATGCCTTGTATTCAGAGGATGCCGTAAGTCTTGAAATGCCCGGAATGCCAGGTGAAGTAATCAACGGCAGGGAAAATATCGTCAATGCCTATCAAGAGTGGGCCCAAAGTGTAGAGGAAATGCACGGTGGCTCAGTAGGTGACCCTGTGGTCGCAGGCAACCACTTTGTGGTGCCTATGTCCATTGATGCCACCTTCAAGGATAGGGGACGACAGGCCATGGATGAGCTTTGTATGTACCAAGTGGAAAATGGACAAATTACCAAAGCTTCATTTCATTATGAAGTGCCCCAAATGGGATAGGGCTTTTTAAACATTTTCTTACGAAATATTCGGTTTTTGACGGCCCTTCTTCTTTTGGGCCGTTTTCTTTTTGGAATCAAGTCTCTTTTCAACCGAAGCCTTAGAAGGTCTCGTCAGCTTTCGCTTTTTGTGTGGCTTCCGGGCCTCCTTCAGAGTTTCCAATAACCTTTGAAAAACAATCTCTTTGTTCTTGGATTGGCTCCTGGTCTCATCACATGAAAGCATAAGGATGCCCTCCCTCGTGAGTCTTCCCTTCAATTTTGTGAGCATATGCGTTTTTTCCTTTTCTGAAAAGGCACATGAATGGCGCAAGTTAAAACTCAATGTTACTTTGGTAGATACTTTATTTGCATGTTGCCCCCCCGGACCACCACTAGGGACGGCCTTAAACCGGCTTTCGCGCTCTATCAACGCCTGGTTTGTCACTGAACCAGTCTTCGGTTGATGGTCTCAAGGGAAACATTTAAAAATACCTTGGTTTCAGGTTCTAGTGCGGTATGGTGGTCAAAATATATTTCGTAGTCCTCATACCGGCCCACAACCATATAGTGGGATCCCATGAAATACGATGTTGCCACCTTTACCTCCATGCCTGATTTCTCGGAGACCTTAAGTTCGTGGGAATACACGATAATATGGCGTTTGGTGTCTGCATAGGATTTGACAATTTGTACGGGCAATGTGGAGGCCTCCCCAAAAAGGGATGCCACGTACAAGCTTTGAGGTTTGTCATAGAGTTCCTTGGGAGTGCCCTCAGCAAGTATGGCATGGTCCTTTAGTACCAAGACCTTGTTGGCGTATGGCAGCACATCAAAAGGATCGTGGGTAGCAGTTAAAACGGTAATGCCCCGCTTTCTTAGGTAATAGAAAAAATTCTTTCGAAAGCGATTTTTCCGTAAGTGGTCTATATGGCTAAAAGGTTCATCCAGCAATAATACCTCAGGCTCTTGGGCCAATACACGGGCCAAGGCTACCCGTTGCTGTTGTCCTCCGCTAAGGTCTTTTACCTTGGTATTTGAAAAGTCCTCAAGTTCAATCATTTTCAAGAGCTCCTGGGTCCTGGCCCTTAGATGTTCGGGTTCAAAGGCCGATAAATGTTGGCTTATGTTCTCATAAACCGTGGTATAGGGCATTAAATCAAACTGCTGGGTAAGATATTTCATATGCCCCTCCCCCGGCACCAAATTGTAAAGGGGTCCCATGACCTTTTTCTCTTTCCAAGAGACCTCTCCCTTTTCTAAGTGCAACAACCCATAAATGATGTTCAGTAAGGTGCTTTTACCACAACCGCTCTCCCCGATAATGGCCAAATGCTCCCCTTCCTTTACGGCAAAATTGATATCCCGTAATACGGGAGATCCATTATAGGCATAGGTAAGATTATGTACTGCGAGCATGATATACGGTCAATGTTAAAGACCCATTTCAATCATAGAAACGCTCTTTCTGCCAAATTATGATATACGACACCCATTCCCCATTGAAAATGGGCCCGGTCCCCTATTTAAAATTGATGCTCAATCCTTGAACTCCTTAAGTAC
>JBFOLQ010000203.1:0-8323 GCA_040830145.1 Flavobacteriaceae bacterium
GGTCTTGGGGGCAATATCCTTCCTTATGTTACCGTTATTGAACCGAAATCAATAACCGGAAACCTTTCCCCATGAAACGTTTTTTTACCCTCCTTTTATTATTGGCTGGCCTAGGGGCCCAGGCCCAAGTGGTACAGGAAATATTTGAGTCGTTCAAGCTTCAGGAACGACGGGATGTACGTTATTACTTCCCTGAGGATATCAGCAAGGAACAAAAGTATCCCTTGATAGTTGTGTTGGATGCAGAGCGCCTATTTGACCAAGTGGTCTCCATTGCCAAGTTTTACAGTACGTTTCATGGTATGCCCGAGAGCATTATTGTAGGAATCCACCAAAATGAAAACAGTATTAGGCTTGATGATTGTGCCTACGACCCAGAATCAGGCTTACCCACGGAAAAGGGCAAAAAATTCTTTGAGTTCATTGGAATGGAACTCATCCCCTATCTTGATCTCAACTACACCACGGCCCCTTTTAAAATGATTGTTGGCTATGACATCACGGCCAATTTTATGAACTATTGGCTTTTTAAGGAAAACTCCCTTTTCAACGCCTATATTAGTATATCCCCCACCCTGGCCCCAGAAATGGACACTAGGGTCCCCTCGCGATTAGGGGCCTTTGACAAGCAAATCTTCTATCAACTCATCGTTGAGGGAGAGGAATCCAAGGACACTCCAAAAATCAAATCATTGGACCAGGCCATCAAGGGAATTGAAAAGGAATCGCTCCACTATTATTTCGATGAATATCCCCAAGCCGATCATATTTCCATAGCCTCATATGGACTAGGTAAGGCCTTTGACAATATTTTTGGCATGTTCAAACCCATAAGCCCCAAAGAGTACAGGGCCAAAATCCTGACCTCCGAAGAACCCGTGTTCAAATACTTGGAAGATAAGTACAATGGCATTGAGGAGCTTTTTGGCCTTAAGAAACCAGTAGACCTCAACGATATTATGGCCATCTATGCCGGCACACGAAAAAAAGATGATTTTGAATCCCTGAAACCTCTTTCCGAACTATGTAAAAAAGAGTTTCCTGAAACCATGCTGGGGTTTTATCTGGAAGGAGAGTATTATGAAGAACTCGGGGAACCCAAAAAGGCCATGCGGACCTTTGAGAAAGCCTTTTTGATGGATGAAATTGACTTTCTGACCAAGGAAATGGCCTTAGAGAAGATAGATGCCATCAAAGCTGATTTTGGGTATTAGATACCCCCATGGCGCAAACCCCATCAATGCCCATTCAAATCTTTTATTGCAAAGGTTAGGGCAACCTTTGGTTATTCCCTCTGGCCACAATATCTTTAGCCAAACCATCCATGTTTGGTAATGGCCAAGACCAAAACTGCCTTTTTTTGTCAAAACTGTGGCACCCAATTCGCTAAATGGGTAGGGCAATGTACGGCCTGCAAGCAATGGAACACAGTGGTTGAGGAGGTGGTGCAAAAAGTGGACAAAAAACCGTGGAAGTCCCAGGACATAGGGACAAACGGGACACAAAAACCCCTACGAATCAATGAAATCAATACAGAAAGGGAACTTCGATTAAACCTAGGTGATGGAGAGCTCAACAGGGTATTGGGCGGTGGTCTTGTCCCCGGGTCCCTTGTACTTTTAGGAGGGGAGCCGGGTATTGGCAAAAGTACCCTGTTGTTACAGGTAGCCCTAAAACTCCCCTATAAGACTTTATATGTCTCAGGTGAGGAAAGTCAAAAACAAATCAAAATGCGGGCGGACCGAATTTCCCCCGACAGTGAAAATTGTTATATCCTCACCGAGACCAAGACCCAGAACATCTTTCAACAAATTAAGGCCGTAAGTCCAGACATTGTCGTCATTGACTCCATACAGACACTTCATACCGATTACATAGACTCCGCCGCCGGAAGTATCTCCCAAATCAGGGAGTGTACCGCTGAATTGATCAAATTTGCCAAAGAGACCCACACCCCTGTAATCCTTATTGGCCACATTACCAAGGAAGGATCCATTGCAGGACCCAAGATATTGGAACATATGGTGGATACCGTATTACAATTTGAGGGGGATCGCCATTATGTCTATAGAATCCTAAGGGCATTGAAGAACCGTTTTGGTTCCACTGCCGAGTTGGGTATTTATGAGATGCAGGCCCAAGGGCTTCGAGAGGTGGACAATCCCTCAGAGATACTGATATCAAAGAACGATGAAGGGTTGAGCGGTACGGCCATCGCTGCCACCTTGGAGGGGATGCGTCCGTTGATGATTGAAATACAGGCACTGGTGAGCACCGCGGTATATGGTACCCCACAGCGGTCAACCACTGGCTACAATGTAAAAAGGCTCAATATGTTGCTTGCCGTTTTAGAGAAACGTGCTGGTTTTAAATTGGGGGCCAAAGACGTCTTTCTCAACATTACAGGTGGTATTAGCGTAAACGATCCGGCCATTGACTTGGCGGTGGTATCCGCCATTTTATCCAGTAATGCCGATATCCCCTTGGAGAAAGGCCATTGTTTTGCAGCCGAGATAGGGCTGGCCGGGGAAATACGGCCCGTACAGCGTATTGACCAGCGTATCCTCGAGGCCGAAAAATTAGGATTTGACACCATTTACGTCTCAAAAAAGAATAAAATAGGGGTCAAAAACACCCATATCACCGTAACCCTTTTGAATAGAATAGAGGATTTGGTGGCACATCTTTTTGGCTAATCTCCTTCCATAAGCAATCCTTATCTTTAAGGAAACTTATCCCATGCGGTTTCTGACGGTTTGTCTTGGTTGCTTTGCATTTGCATTCCTGGCCTGTACTTCAGGGGACAGGGAACCAAATCCCTTTTTCTCCTCATGGCAGCATTACCTGGGGGATCCCAGCAGAAGCCACTTCTCCACACTTTCCCAAATTGATACCGCCAATGTTTCAGGCCTAACAATTGCTTGGGAGTATAAAAGCGGAGGGCTACATGTAGATCAGACGACCCAGATTCAAACCAATCCATTGGTCATTGGCAAAAAGCTCATAGGAACCAATGCAGCTTTGGAACTATTTGCCATTGATGCCCTTACAGGAAAAGAGATATGGAAATTCAGTCCGTCGTCAAAGGACATTTCAGGTCTTGGCCTTAGCAGAGGCTTAAGTTTTTGGATGTCTGATTTGGGCGAAAAGCAACGCATTTTTTTCTCATCGGGACCAAGACTTTTTGCGATTTCGCCTGAAAATGGATTACCCATATCCTCTTTTGGCAACAACGGAAGCATTGACTTAAGGGAGGGATTGGGACGTAATCCCAAAACCCTATCTGTGGTAGCCAATACACCCGGTGCCATTTACAACAACCTATTGATCATGGGTACAAGGGTTGGGGAAGGACCAGGGGCTTCCCCAGGTCATATTCGCGCCTACGACGTACTATCAGGAAAAATTGCATGGACATTCCATACCATTCCCCAGCCTGGTCAATACGGTTATGATACTTGGCCTCCGGAGGCCCATAAAACCGTGGGGGGTGCGAATAGCTGGGCGGGCATTGCTGTTGATAATGAAAGAGGGATTGCCTTTGTTCCAACGGGTTCGGCAGCTTTTGACTGGTATGGGGGAGACCGCCATGGCGAGAACCTTTTTGCCAACTGCCTTATCGCCATAAAAGCGGACACCGGTGAACGCCTATGGCATTTTCAAATGGTCCACCACGATATGTGGGATAGGGACCTCCCCGCTCCCCCCAACCTGTTTGATTGGCATCAGGACGGAAAGAAGATTCCAGCTGTGGCCCAAGTCACCAAAAGTGGACATGTCTTTGTTTTTAATCGCGTAACGGGAGACCCCCTATTTCCCATCCAAGAGAAGGTTTACCCGCCATCCTTGTTGATAGGTGAAAAAGCCCATGCAACGCAACCCCTTCCCTTAAAACCCAAGCCCTTTGCACGCCAAGTTTTAACCGAAGACGCCCTGTACGCCCCCAATCGCCCCGCATTTGTGGATGATTTTGTTGATCAGGACCAAAATATCGCTCCTCCCTCGGTCAAGGAAAAATTTAACCAGATTACTTCCAAAGGACAATTTATCCCCATTGATACCACTGGGGTCATCTTATATCCAGGTGCTGACGGAGGGGCCGAATGGGGAGGGGCCGCCCTTGATCCAAGAAACGGGGTCATGTACGTAAACTCAAATGAAATGGCTTGGATCGTTCGAATGAAATTGGTGAAAAGCAATCGAAACGATACCTCCCATATTGGAAAATCCCTGAGCCAAATTCATTGTGCAAGATGTCATGGAGGGAATTTAGAGGGAATGTCAGGAGCCCCTGAGCTGAATACCATTAAGCAACGTATGAAGATGGATTCAGTGGTTTCCATATTGGAGAATGGCATAGGTGCCATGCCCGGTATGCCAAATCTTTCTGCCGACGAAAAGAAGGCCATTGTAGCCTACCTTCTGGAAATGGAGTCGGCCCCTAATCATAGAACTGACCCAATTCAGCTAAAAGTCCCCTATGCCGTGGCGGGTTTTGGAAGGTTTAAGGATGATCGTGGATTTCCCGTAATGACCCCTCCATGGGGTACGCTCAATGCCCTGGACCTCAACACCGGGGAGTATCTCTGGAGCATTCCCCTAGGTCATGAGCCCGGTTTCAATGACCCTAATATTCCAGTTTCTGGAACCGAGAATTACGGGGGGCCGGTAATCACTTCAGGTGGCGTTTTGTTCATCGCTGCCACCAAAGATGAAAAAATAAGGGCTTTCAGCATGAAAACGGGAGCCCTCCTTTGGGAAGATCAACTCCCAGCTGGTGGATACGCCACTCCTTGTACCTATGAAATCAATGGCAAACAATTTTTGGTCATTGCCTGTGGTGGGGGGAAAATGGGCACCAAGTCTGGTGACACCTATAGGGCGTACGCCCTACCAGATTAAGGCGCGGGATTGGGAATTTCATCATGAATGGCCTCTATTCCCTTCAGGACGTTTTCAGATAAATGCACATTGACACTGTCTATGTTTTTCCGCAACTGGGCCATGGTGGTTGCTCCAATAATATTGCTGGTTACAAATGGCCGGGAATTCACATAGGCCAAGGCCATTTGAGTGGGTGAAAGTCCATTTTCCAATGCCAACTTATGATATTTTTCAGTGGCCCGTACCGCATGGGTATTGCTATATCTATTAAAGTTTGGAAACAATGTAACCCGTGCTTTTGGAGGGACTGTCCCCCCCAAATATTTACCACTCAGTACCCCAAATCCCAAAGGGGAATAAGCCAATAGTCCTATCCCTTCACGATGTGAAATCTCGGCATTGCCCACCTCAAAGAGCCTATTCAATAAAGAATATGGGTTCTGTACCGTAATCATTCTAGGCAGATTGGGATTGGTTTCATGTTCTCCCAAAAAACGCATGAGGCCCCACGGGGTCTCATTACTGAGTCCTACATGACGGATTTTACCTTCCCGTATCAGATTGCCCAGGGTTTCCAAAATTTGACGGACATTATCTTTCCATTGGTCTTCCAAATCAACCTCATATCCCCTTTTGCCAAAATAATTGGTATTTCGATCGGGCCAATGCAGCTGATACAGATCAACATAGTCCGTGTGCAATCTTTTTAGACTTCCTTCCAAGGCCTCAGTAATCGCCTCTGGTGTAAACCCAGAAGTGCGTATGTGTTTTGTAAAAGGAGCTTTCCCCGCGATTTTGGTGGCCAAAATCACCTTATCCCTATGCCCCGTATTTTTGAACCATGAGCCTATGATTCGTTCCGTATCCGCATACGTGCTGGAATCCGCAGGTACGGGGTAGAGTTCCGCGGTATCAAAAAAATTTACCCCCCGCTCCAAGGCATAATTCATCTGTTCATGACCTTCGGCCTCCGTATTTTGCTTGCCCCAGGTCATGGTGCCCAAGCAAATCTTGCTCACTTTAATGCTCGTATGGGGCAATGTACCATATATCATATCCACGTTCATTTTATGTGGTTTCTCCAATTTCTATCAGAATGGGGCAATGGTCACTATGCTTGGCCTCTGATAGGATCACCGACCTTTTTCACCTGCTTTCAAGGGGTGCGCTCACCATACCATAATCCAATAGCCAGCCCTTGTTGTTATTACGGGCATTGGCACGATAGCTCCACCAAGTATAATTGTGCGGTTCCTTGTTGAAATAGCGGAAGCTATCAATGAACCCGCTCTTCATAAAATTACCGATCCACTCGCGTTCCACCGGTAAAAAGCCTGACACATTCTTATTTCGCACCGGATCATGGATATCTATGGCCTCATGGCAAATATTATAATCCCCCAACACGATTAAATTGGGACGTTCTTTCCTAAGTTCATCGGTATATTTCTGAAAATCGGCCATATAGGTCAGTTTATGCTCCAACCGATCTAAGTTGGTCCCTGAGGGAAGATATAGGCTCATTATTGATACGTCACCAAAATCGGCCCGGATATTTCTTCCTTCCACATCCATATAGTCAATTCCGGTACCGTATTCAACATGATCTGGTTCCTTCTTACAAAATAAGGCTACACCACTATACCCTTTTTTCTCTGCGCTGAACCAATAATGATGTTCATACCCGGCATTCTCTATCAGTGATACATCTACTTGTTCCTTCATGGCCTTTGTCTCCTGAATGCACACCACATCCGGGTCAACTGATTGCATCCATTCTATAAATCCTTTATTGATGGCGGCACGAATGCCATTTACGTTATAGGAAACTATTTTCATAAGTCTCTTTGTTTCTTCTTGGTATTTTGAGCATGAAAGTACACATTGTTTATAAATTGTACGCATAAGAACAATTTCCTTTTACTTTTGTCGCTGAAAAAGACACTTCATGAAAAAAGTCCTGCCGTTCTTCGCATTGTTCCTTGCCTATTCTGGAGCTATGGCCCAGGCATATCCCAGTTTCTCAAACCCACACGAGGCCAAATTCAATATCGGACTTTTTCTGGCTACGGGCTCGGCGGAAATGTCCTATGAATATTATTTGAATGAGGATACCAGTTTGGGTGCCCTGATTTATTTTGACGGTAAGCCAGAGGATTTTAATGGAAATTTTGGTGTTGGCCCTTTTGCCAGGGCTTATTTTGGAAACATCCCAAGAAGCGGGCCCTTTGCCGAAGCATTTCTTCTTTTTTATTCTGGGGAGGATGAAATTGACAATAATGATTTGGGCGACCGTAACCGTGATTATTCCACGACGGCCTTGGGGTTGGGTGCAGGGTATAAGCTGGTTACGTTCAGCAATCGATTTACCTTGGAGGCCAACGGTGGTGCTGGCCGAAATATCAACCCAGAGGATTTTCAGTCCAGTTTTGTGTTTAGGGCAGGGCTTTCCATAGGATATCGTTTTTAAGTCCTATTTTTAGGACTTTAACCTCGGCATGAGAACATTTTTGGCAGTTTTGACCGTTTTGCCCTTGGTCCTGTATGCCCAACAACCCAAAAAACAGGACAGTATCACTCCCTTGGGCGAAGTAATCCTGTATGATGACCTGCTTCAAAAAAATGTTACGGGCATTGTTCCCTCTGAAGTCATTGGTCCCAAGACCTTTAACGATTACAGTCCCGCAGACTTAATTTCAGCTGTCAACCAAATCCCAGGGGTACTAGTATTGTCCGGGGCCCTCAATACCAACCGGATCACCATACGGGGTGTAGGCTCTCGGACACCTTATGGCACCAACAAATTACGAATGTACTATAACAACATTCCCATAACCGATGGAGGTGGTTCATCGACCATAGAGGCCTTTGACCTTGAAAATATGGGTTCCGTGGAAATAAGTAAAGGGCCCAAAGCTACCGCCTATGGTGCTCTTTTGGGAGGGGCCATCATCCTAAACCCCAAACGGCCCTTGGAAAACGAAACCGTTCTTAGGAACAATTTTACAGCAGGATCATGGGGGCTGATTAAAAATAATTTGGCCTTTTTCCACAAGGATGACAAAATCTCACTTGATGTCCACTACGGACACCTTCAAACTGATGGCTATCGGGAAAATTCCCGTTTTGAAAGAAATGGTGTCATGGTTGGTGCTTCTTTTCAGTTAGACAAAAGCAATAGTCTCTCCCTCTTGGTAAACCATATTGATTATATGGCCCAAATTCCCAGTTCCATTAGTCAAACTGCCATGGATGAAGACCCTACCCAAGCCGCTTTTACATGGAAAATGGCCCAAGGGTTTGAAGACAACAATTTTACCCTGACAGCAATATCCCATGAACATCGCTTTCATACGTCCTTGAAATCGCAAATGGCCCTTTTTTATACGTACTTGGACCACTATGAGCCCAGGCCCTTTAATATATTGGATGAATTTAC
>JBFOLQ010000204.1:0-3880 GCA_040830145.1 Flavobacteriaceae bacterium
CAAAGGCCCTTGAATCAACTCGAAGATTTTGGCTTGTTTTTTAAGTACTTTTTCCCAAAGGACTAAAATGGCCAATCCGATTACAGCGATTAAGGTTGAGCCGGGACTGATAAAATTAAAGGCATTTATAATTTCTGAAAATGTATTTTCCCCGTCCACTTGAAAAAAGGCAAAATCCCCTTCGGGATCGGCATCATATCCAAAAAAATGGGGGATTTGCTTTAAAATGATAATGATTCCGATACCGGTCAGCATTCCCTTAATGACAGATGAGGGAAAATAATAGCCAATAACACCTGCCTTAAGGATACCAAAAAGAAACTGTATGGCACCACCCAGTACTACGGCCAACAAAAAGTTTTCAAAACTACCAAGGCTGGCGATTGCGGCCAATACTATGGCTGCCAACCCCGCAGCGGGGCCGCTGACCCCAATTTGGGATCCACTGATGGCACCCACCACAATTCCACCAA
The DNA here is from genome assembly GCA_040830145.1 of Flavobacteriaceae bacterium. Taxonomy (GTDB): domain Bacteria; phylum Bacteroidota; class Bacteroidia; order Flavobacteriales; family Flavobacteriaceae; genus JBFOLQ01. Next base: position 474 of record JBFOLQ010000204.1, read on the forward strand.
TGATACCGGCGATTAAACCGGAAAAGAGTGGGGCCCCACTGGCCAACGCAATACCTAGACATAGAGGGATGGCAACAAAAAATACGACAATACTTGCCGGTAAGTCTTTTTTAATCTGTTTGAACATAATGGATATATTTTTTGACCCACTAGTTTGTGCACTAGTGAGTACATAAGTAAACATTTTCTAAATATGTAACGAGGAAATGGTTTTTTACCCCTAAATAAGTGCACACTTAATAAGAATAAGCGTGCAGAAATGACCCGAGGGTTTTCATACCACTGGGCAACTATAAGGCCAATGATTCGGGAGGCGGAATAGGGATTTCCAGTGAATGGTCCAAAGGGAACAAGAATGAGGTATTATAATTATAGGAATATTCCTCTTCCCCGTAGCTTATGAATTCCGACTTGCCTTCAAAGAAAAGCTCTTTTTTATTGGATTCCTTTTCAGTTTCCTTCTCCTTTCCCTCATCCTCGTTCATTTCCATGGCAATTATCTCATGGCCTTCATTTAACAAGACAACCAGGGAAGGCCCTAAGATGGAAATGGTGAGCAGAAGGGAAATAGTGATATGTGCAAGTTGCTTTAACACCAAGGAATTTTGGCCAAAAATAATGTTAAAAAGGGGTTCTTTTTGTTAATAAAAATTTAAAAATCCCGTATGATTTTAATGGCCTCTGAAGGAACCCAACCGGTTTTACCATCCGTTAGTTGAATCCTGTGGTATTCATTCAAGGCTTCCAACACATTTACTTTGGTGCCCTCATGAAGGGTGAAGACCACTTCACTTCTGTTATTAGGCTCTGATCGAACTTGGAGTTGTTCTGGAAATACAATAGCAGGATTGTCAGCTTGGAACTCTTGATATTGTAAGTAGGCAAATAATACAGAACCCAAGGATACCAATAGAAATAGCAACGCTAAAATAAAGGAAATGCGCTTGGCCCTGGCCACAGCCATAAAATAAAACATCAAATAGAGGCATACAAAGAGCAACATGGAACCAACGGCGAGATAAGCCCATTGTTCAAATGAAAGGGGACCAATGATATTGTCATATAATTTTGAGAGTCCGGTTTCCGGGAGCACCTCTATATCGTCCACGGTCATATTTTGTGCGTATCCCAGATTGTTTTTTATCTCGGTATCATCAGGGCTTACTAATAAGGCCTTTTCATAATAATAGATGCTCGGCGCAATTTGGTTGAGCTTGTAGTATGAGTTCCCCAGATTGTAGTACAGCGAAGCTGAATGCTGGCCATTTTCAAGAATTTGCAAGTAGTTTTCAATGGCCCTGGTATAGTCCCCATTATTATAGGCATCTGTGGCACCGTTGAATAAGGTGTTGTTCTGGGCCATGGCCCAGAACGGCACGGACAAGAATAGGATGAGGGCAATCTTCCTTGCGACAAAGCCATGTTTCAATACATTCCGTATCCCAAACGTGGGGAAAGTTCCCTTGGATACGTTATATGAAGCTTGGTGCTTATGTTGCGCTTTTAACTGTATACCCATGGTATATCAAAGTTGTTTGTCCATTTGTGAAACCACTTCTATGGCCTTGTCGTAATCCTGTTGTATCTGTACATCTGAAAACGGGCTGTAACGGGCCATTTCACAGTTTTTCAATAAACTTATAAATCCTTCCACGGTTGTGGAATCTATGCCTTTTTCTTCCAGCAAGGCACTAATCCTATCCTTGCTAAATTCGGTGGTCTCAATCTTTAATTTGGCCTTTAGGTAATTGTGCAATGCTTTTTCCAGGGCCACATAAAATGCATCTTTGTTCCCTAAGTTTCTTTTCGCATTGGAAAGGTATTTTCGGGCCAATCTATTGGCCTTTTTGATTCTGTTTCCTTCAATATTACCTGCATCCCGCTCTCTTTTTTTCCTAAATAGGATGGCTAGGGGAATCAACAGCAATGGGGACAGCAACCACAGAAAAAATGGTCTGGAGCCAAAGAAATAATGGGTGCCCGTGGTCGTAAGATTCGGCTTGGTCTTAATGAAATTAAACTGACTGCCCGTTGCCACCACTCGCTGCCGATCAACTCCTGGGGCAGTACTGCCATTGGTATTACTTTTGGGGCCTTCCAATACGTTTATGACTATTTCGCCGGAATCCAGGGATTCGTATTTTTCGGTCTTGGGATTGAAGAAACTGAACGAAATACCGGGAATGGGATATTTGCCCTGAAATGAAGGAACCACTGTATAGGTGTTGCTCACCTTGCCCTGCATCCCCCCCAAATTGGTGTGCACATTTTCCTTGAACTCGGGATCGTAGACTTCCAGGGCACTGGGCAGGGAGAGTTCTGGAAGTTGAAAGAGTTTTAGATTGCCCTTCCCATTGACCTCTACCTTGGCCTGGAGTGACTCTGAGGCATTCAATTCTGTTTTGCTGGTAGTGACCGAAAAGTCAAAATCACCCACAGCCCCACTGAAGTTCGCTGGTTTTCCGGTTGTGGGCAAAGGTTTAACTTGTAAGGTGCGATTTCCCGCAGAGACCGTTTTGTTGGTCTGTGAATAGATGATGCCACCAAAGAAGTCCCGTCGATTGGTAGGAACATCAACCGTTACTTCCAAGGAGAGGGGCTCAATTTCCAACTTACCCGATTTTTGGGGATAGAGCACTACGCGTTTGAGAACAACGTAGCGATAGGGCTTGCCTTGATAAGTCCCGTTTTGCGCCGTTAGGCGCGAAATGGGAATATCCTGGCTCCAGAAATTGTTATACTTGGGATTGTCCAAAGGGCGATAGTTGGATACGCTGACATTGGGGCTCACAAATAATTTGTACACCACGCTCACTGCTTCATTTAAATAGGGACGGACCTTGGAGACCTCGGCCACCAGATGGAGACTTTCATCCGCGATGTCGGTAACTGTTTTTTCAGCGGATGGTTTGTCCACTGCCGCCGTGACCATTATCTTTTGCGGGGACGATTTATACGTTTGTCCATCAATGTCAATAGTGGCCTGACCAATGGTCATGGCGCCTCTTTTTAAAGGTTGCAGGGTATACGAATATGTTTTTGAATAACTCCTGACCCCATTGACCCATGAATTTCGGATGGATTGTGCTGGCCCCATCAATACTCTAAAGCCTTCAAAGTCTGGAGGATTGAAATTGTCCCCATCTTTGTTCATGGTGAATTCCACGCGAAGCCTTTCATTGATGCCCAATTTGTCCTTGCTCACTTGCATTTCAAAAGTGATGCCATCTGAGGCTTGGGCAAACCCCATAAAGGGAATGAGTAAGGCCCAGATAAGCCCCCATCTATTCACATATGGTAAGAAAAGCTTCATTACCAGTCTTTTTCAGTTTTTACCTTGAGCCCCTTCATTTTTTGGGCATCTATTTTTTCCTGCACCTTTTTTTCCTCATTCTGCATGGCCTCCA
>JBFOLQ010000205.1:0-11332 GCA_040830145.1 Flavobacteriaceae bacterium
CATCGACCAACCGGTAGGTATTGGACTTTTCAGACAAAGGGAGTCGAAAGGCCTTTTACGACCAATCCCAATCTTCGCAGCATACAGGACAGGGCAGGACAACCAATCCTTTCCCAAACCATATATTTGAAAAAAGGATGTTTTCCCTTTTGAAATGAAAATGAAAGAAACCGATTTATGAGATACGTATTGACCGATGGGGAAATAGCAAGTTACCGTAAAAATGGCTACTTGATACTCCACGATTTTTTGGATGCCGAAGAAGTTTCGCATTGGAAAAAAACCATTGACCACGCCGTTACCCACAGACAGGGCCGTAAATTTCCCCACTCTGAAATAAAGACAGGGGAAGCGGACGGAATCAACAAGGATGCCGATTATTTCGGGAAGGTGTTTGACCAAATCATCAATCTGTGGATGACTGATGATAAGGTAAAGGAACTCATATTGGATAAGCGTATAGGAAAAATGGCCGCCCAATTGGCCCAAGTTGATGGAATACGTATTTGGCATGACCAGTCCTTGATAAAACAACCATGGGCGAATGCCACTGCCTGGCACTTAGACACCCCATTTTGGTCCTTCAGTCATCGAGAGGCCCTCAGCATTTGGGTTGCCTTGGAAGATGTAACCCTACAAAACGGCTGCCTATATTTTATGCCCGGTTCCCAACAAGATACAGACTTCATTGAGCCTGGGATTGGTGCCAATATGGGGGATATTTTTGACACCTACCCCAAATATCGCAATGTGGAACCCGTTCCCTCAGTCATCAAGGCGGGAAGTTGCTCTTTTCATAACGGACTCAACATACATGCTGCCGGCGTCAATATGACCCCCAATACCCGTAAAGCCATTACTTGTGCCTTTATGCCTGATGGCAGTACCTTCAATGGGAACCAAAATGTACTGCCCGATGCCTACGCTGCCTCTTTGAAAATAGGTGATGTACTGAACAACGAACAGCAAAACCCCTTGATCTATCACAGGAACTGGGATAACTAAAAACCCTGTCCACCATGGATACCACCATACATTGGGGAAACTATGAACGGATGCGGCCTTCCCAAATTGAGGCTATCATTGATCAGGTGCCCATTGCTTATCTGCCATGGGGAGCACTGGAATTTCATGGAGCACACAATCCTGTGGGACTGGACGGTATCAAGGCACATCATTTGTGTATGGATCTTGCCAAAGAAGTAGGCGGAGTGGTACTTCCTCCTGTGTATTTGGCCGCAAACCTAATAAAGTCATACCCGGGCGTGCATTTTCCAAAGCACTCCCTTGAATTTACCGAAGGGTTGATCAAATCCATGGCCATTCAATACGTGGATCAATTGGCAGAACAACATATCAAAATCATTGTATTGCTTTCAGGCCATGCAGGAGAACCCCATTTACAAACCCTGAGGGATGTGGCCACTATATTCAACCAACGCTATCCCAGCAACCACTGCTGGGCCCTGGCCGAGTTTGATATGGTACCCGACACCTTGTTGAAGGCCAACCATTCTGCCCTGGGTGAAACATCCTTGCAATTGTACTATGCCCCTGAAACAGTGGCCCTGGAAAATTTACCAAACCATAGGGATATCACCCTTCAATTGGATGCCATTTCTGGAGAGGATCCCCGGCAGGCCACAACCACACATGGTAAAAAAATAGCACAGGCCTTTCTCTCAAATGCCACCACAAGACTCAACGAATTGCTCACCAAATACCATGGCATATGAACTATAGAATATTGGGAAGAACGGGGTTAACGGTAAGTGAAATAAGTTTGGGCACCTGGGCCTTTGGCAACAATGTGTACGGTGGTGTTACGGAACGCACGGGAATAGAGACCATTCATGCCGCATTGGACAAAGGGATAACCCTGTTTGACACCGCCCCCCAATACGGCACGGACCAGCAAGATGGCATTGCTGAGATTGTCTTGGGCAAGGCACTCCGATCCAAACGGGACGGCATACATATATCATCCAAGTTCGGGCGTAATCCGTGCATAGAAAATGGGAGTTCCCAATTTTACAGATCGCGGGTCGTACAGTCCGTGGAAGAGAGTTTGGCCCGCTTACAAACCGATTATATCGATGTACTGTTCTTTCATTCCCCCTTTTCGGAAACCGAGATAGAAGATGATGTCTGGGAAGGGATTGCCCAAGTAAAAAAGCAAGGGAAAGTACGGTTTGTGGGCCACTCCATCTCCATGTTTCAAAACACACATCATATGGCCCGCAAGTGGGCCCAGGAAGGTTTAATAGATGTGGTTCAAGTTGTTTTGAGCCTCATGAACCGGGAAAGTCAATCCCTCATAGATGATCTACACAATTTACAAATTGGGGTATTGGCGCGGGAATGCCTCGCCAATGGTTTTTTATCGGGAACCATTACCAAGGATACGGTCTTCCCCAAGGGTACCCTTAATGCCCGTTATTCCCAACGGGAAATAGAAGAACGGGTAAATCAAGTAAATACCTTTGCCTTTCTGCTGGATGGTCATAAAAATGTGAAACTGCCCCAAGCAGCATTGCGTTGGGTACTAGATCAAAATGGCATTTCCTCAGTACTATCGGGCGCCAAGAACCAACAGGAATTGCAGGAAGCCGTACAGGCGTCACAAATGCGACCCTATACCCAGGAAGCACTGGCCAAGGCCAAGCAGGTATTACAAAAGAACTTTGAAGCGGCATGACACAACCAATAATGATCATAAACCTATCAATCGTGTAGTATGGGAGCTTTCATAGGATTGTTGCTACATGCTATTGGAGGGTTGGCCGCTGGGAGCTTCTATATTCCCTTTAAGCTGATCAAGCAGTGGCACTGGGAAATCTCCTGGCTGGTATTGGGTATTGCCGCATGGGTTATTTCCCCACTACTCATGGCTTGGCACACGGTCCCTCAGTTAGAACAAGTGTTGATGGCCGCAGATAGCGGCACCCGGTGGTATACCTTTTTATTTGGGATGTTGTGGGGTATAGGAGGACTCACCTTTGGTCTTTCAATGCGCTATTTGGGAATTGGATTGGGAATGGCCGTTGCCTTGGGATTTACCGCAGCTTTTGGCACCTTGATTCCACCCTTATACGAAGGCACCTTCCACACCCTGATAGGTCATCCTGGGGGTAGATTCGTTTTAGTGGGTATTGTCATATGTCTTATGGGTATCACCATAGCGGGTAAGGCTGGGGTATTAAAGGAAGGAGAGTTAACCTCTGAGGAGCAACAACGAACCATAAAGGAGTTTAACCTACCCAAGGGAATTGTCATTGCCATTATATCGGGCATCTTAAGCGCTTGTTTTGCCTTTGGATTGGCAGCCGGGAAACCCTTGGCAGCCGAGGCCATTAGAATGGGCACAAAAGACATCTTCCAGAACAATCCCGTTATCGTATGGATTTTATGGGGCGGTTTCCTAACGAATTTCATCTGGACCCTGGTCCTGGGATTTAAAAACAAATCATTCCACAACCTTACCAAGACCCCAGCCAAAGGAAGGACCAAAAATTATATACTGGCCATGGCCGGAGGCATTACTTGGTATTTCCAATTTTTCTTCTACGGAATGGGAACCACCTTTTTGGGGGAGGAGTACGAATTCGCCAGTTGGACGCTCCACATGGCCTTCATCATCATTTTTAGTACGGTATGGGGCCTTTATTTTAGAGAGTGGCAAGGGACTTCAAAAAAACAAAAAGAACATTGGCCGTAGGATTGGTCACCATTGTGCTGTCTACCGTCCTAATTGGAATAGGCAATAATATGTAGGATTTGATAAAAACGGGAACCAACATAGCAATAGTATTCTTTTGGGGCATGCTGCCTTCCCTACTTTGGTCGCACCAGCATTTTAATCTAGGGGAGGTGCTTTCTCCCCGGTTTGAGGTAACCGATAAACAATGGCCCCTTGCCGTAGGGGATGCCTCCGTCTGTCTTTGGGACAATGACAAACTGGCCGCCCTCACCATTACCATTGATGACAACAATGAACAGGATTTGGTGTTTTGGACCGAGATGCAGGAGAAATACCCCTTTAAATTCACCTGGTTCGTAATTACCGCAGCAAAAAGGGAAATGAATGTCTCTTGCTGGGACTGTTTCAAAAGCCTTGCAAAAAAGGGACATGCCATTCAGGGACACGATGACAGGAACTGGTATGAAAAACCTTCCGAGGCCCCTAAAAACACATCATTAAAAGTATATAACAGGCGATTGTGGAAGACCCAAGAAACCATTAATGAACAACTTGGGACCCAAGAATGTATCACCTACGCCTATCCATGGGGAGAAGGTCTTGAATCTGAGGTTGCCAGGCATTACATTGCTACCCGCGGTGTCCTCGGACAGCCCAACACAGCCAATACCATCAATTTCAACAGGGTCAACAGTATCTCCAATCCACATATCTACCAAGATAAGGACTCACGGGACGCCTACTTACTTCCAATCCTGACCAAGACCAATACGCTTAGGGACACCAATTACTATCGGGGTTGGCTCAGCATCCACTTTCATCATATTTCAGATGGGGGTCGGGAAACCACTGATGATTTTTTGTCCTATCTACAGGAGAAAGAAGACAGGTTATGGATCGCGACCTTCCCCCAAGTGGCCAAATATGCCCAAGAATATGCAACCCACTCCCTCACAGTAGATGCTGTTTCTACCGAGGAAATCTCTTTTTCCCTCCATGATGCCATGAAGGATAGCCTATACGACCAACCGCTCACTGTAAAAGTGCGTATCGCCAATAATTGGGAAGCTGTGGAGGTACAACAACAAAGAGAACCCATCCCATTTGAGTTGATTTCCCATAATGAAAATCGCTATGCCCTGGTCAAGGCAATTCCGGACCAAGGACAGGTGGTGTTGAGGGCCACGAAACTATCGGACCAACCTATCAACTCCTCACGCTCGCGTTTAGAGTCGGCCACTCTCACCAATGCGTTCCATGAATCCAGCACCCTATCCCCCGAAGCCCAAAAGATACTGCTTCAGCTGTCAAGAACGGGGAGGACTACCACCTTGCCCCAAGCAAATGCCCCTAAGCAGGAATGGATTGAATTTCAACGCAATTTGGACAGCATAGTGCAATCGGGGCTACAACCCTTAAAAGACCATTACCAACCCGTATTGGATACCATTGCCATAGGAGGCATCCGAGTCATAGATGTGAAACCCCAAGGTTACCAACAAACCGATAAAGTTCTGGCCTATGTACATGGGGGAGCCTATGTGGCCCTCAGCGCGGACACTTCCTTGGCTTCGGTCTTACCTTTGGCCCAAGCCACGGGACTACGGATTGTGGCCATTGATTATACCCTGGCTCCCCATGCCCAATTTCAACAAACTACAGATGAAATCCTTCAATGTTACCAAGGCTTGTTGCAAACGTATCGGCCCAAGAATATTGCCTTTTATGGGGATTCTGCCGGGGGTGCCCTCGCCGCTGCGAGCATCCTAAAAATGAGGGACCAAGGGCTACCGCTGCCCGCTGCCCTGGCAGTATGGTCCCCATGGAGTGATATTGACCAAATAGGGGATACCTACCATACCCTGGCAGATAATGACCCCTCCTTGGTTTATCACGGTTACTTGGGCAATGCGGCCCTCGCCTATGCCCCCAAAAAAGAGTTCAAGAATCCCTACGTTTCCCCCGTCTATGGAGATTTTTCCAAAAATTTCCCCCCTACCCTCATACAGGCCGGCAGTAAGGAAATCTTCTTGAGCAATGCCATACGCCTGTACCGGGCGTTGGATGACGAAGGCAAGGATGTGAAACTGGACGTTTACGAAGGAATGTGGCATGTATGGCAGGGGCATTATCTGTTGCCTGAATCCAAAAAAGCGGTAGAGAATACAAAAAAATTTATCTTAAAACATTTGGGAAAACCATGAAACCTATATCCTTTATTTTTCTTTTTGCCCTTCTACTATGGAATGGCTGTGGCCTAGGAAATAAGGCCCAACACCCAAACACCCGTGAGGGACAGACCGTTTTTTTCCTCGATTTTGAACACAATGATGTGGGGTCCTATTTAGAGGATGCCCTTTTGAAAGATGCCGGGGAACTCAACTGGATGTCATTGGAAAACCGCGCCACCATTGTAAACGACGGGCAACGGGGCAAGGTCTTAAAGGTTTTGTATCCCATGGGAGCCGTGGGTCCTGAAAAGGGAGGCATTCAATTTGACAAACCCCTTCCAAAATCCCAAGAATATTATTTGGAGTATCACCTAAAATTCAGTGAGTCCTTTGATTTTGCCTTAGGTGGCAAATTACCCGGGCTTACCAGTGGAGGCGAAACCTATACCGGAGGGAACAAACCTATTGAAGGAGATGGGTGGAGCACCCGTTACATGTGGGTGGAACAAGGGGAACTAGTGGTCTATTTTTACCATTTGGGCATGCAACACCAATGGGGTGATGCGCTTGAGACCCACACATTTTTAGTACCTGGGAAGTGGTATCGCCTTACCCAACACATTACCTTAAATGATGGGGACCAAGCCAATGGAAGCATCCGTGTTTGGGTCGATGGAAAAAAAGTGTTGGAAGATAGTACCATACAGTATCGCATGGCCCCCAAAGGATTGATAGACTCCTTTTATTTTTCAACCTTTCACGGTGGCAACACCCCCGACTGGGCTCCCGAAAAAGACGCCTTTATTTATTTTGATACCTTTAACGTAACGACCCAAAGGCCAGATGGTTTGGAGTAACTGCCAAAAAACAAACACCTTGATGCCCTGCCCTAGACATCTATGTACCCTGTTTTGTTCCCTTATATACTTCATAGGCGTTTTGGGACAGGAATCCAAGGTCTCGATCAACCATGAGGGAAAGGATTTTACCCAACTAAAACATGCCTGGACGGCGCAATGGATTACCCATCCCACAGAATCCACCTTAGATGCCCGAAAATTTCTGTTTCGTCGCACGTTTCACTTGGATACGGTCCCCAATCAATTTGTCATTCACATTTCCGCAGACAATCGGTATCGCCTTTACGTGAATGGCCAGTATATGATAAGTGGCCCTTCGTCCTCTGACATCAACAACTATCGGTACGAAACCTTGAACATCGCCCCCTATCTGACCCACGGAAAAAATGTCATAGCGGCAGAGGTGGTCAATTTTGGAGAGTATCGTAAAGCCGCCACCATGACCTTTCAGACAGCCTTTATCTTACAAGGCGATGAGGGAAATCCGGTGAATATCAATACCGGAAAGAATTCTGATTGGAAGGTAACGCGGGACCATGGTTTTGAGACCATTCCCTTTGTAAGTGACTCCTTGAGGGGGTACTATGCTGCAGGTCCTGGGGAAAAATTGATTTCCAAGGACCACCCTTGGGGTTGGCAACACAACTCCTTTAACGATAGCAAATGGATCACTCCCAAATTGGGCACGGTGGAATTTGCCGTGGGCAGGGGGTTTCTTTTTGGTAGCACTTGGTATCTGGTGCCCAGGACCATTCCCTTTATGGAAGAATCGCCCCAACAGTTTCAGAGGGTAGCCCGGAGTACGGGTGTAAAAGCGACCGATGGTTTTATCAAAGGGACCGGGCAGCTGACCATCCCGCCGAACCGTCGGGCACAAATTCTGCTGGACCAATCCCATCATACCATTGGGCACCCCATCTTGAAATATTCTGGAGGTAAGGGCAGTTCCATTAAAATCACCTATGCCGAGGCCCTATACGATGCGAATTGGAAAAAAGGGAACCGAAACCATATTGAAGGAAAGCACATTCTGGGATATTATGATGTGGTATTCCCCGATGGGGGGCACCACAGGCACTTTCAGCCTTTTGGTCAAAAGACCTACCGTTTTGTACAATTGGATATTGTTACCAAGGACCACCCATTGGTCCTAGAGGAATACCGAGGGGTGTATACCGCTTATCCCTTTACCGAAAAGGCTGTTTTTACCAGTGACGACCCGATATTGTCACAAATCTGGGACGCCTCCTGGCTAACGCTTCGAAACTCGGCCGTGGAAAGCTTTATAGACCCCTATTATGAACAATTACAGTACATAGGGGACACCCGAATCGAGGCAATCGTATCCTTAAGTGTCAGTGGGGATGACCGCCTCATGCGCAAGGCCATTGAGATGTTTGACAATTCCCGATTGCCCAACGGACTGACTGCCAGCAGATATCCGTCTTATATTGTACAGATTATCCCCACGTATTCCCTTTTGTGGGTCAATATGATCCATGATTTTCATAGGTATCGGAATGATGATGCTTTTGTACAACGATTTATCCCCGGGATGAAGGGGGTATTGGATTGGTGGATACGCAAAGTGGATGCCACCGGTATGCCCACCCAAATGGAATGGTGGAACTTTACCGATTGGGCCTCGGGGTTCCAAAACGGCATTCCCGATGGGGCCGATGATGGTTACTCCGCCTCCATAGCCCTACAATTGGTCAAGACCCTTCAAAATGCCACGGAACTCTTCCATGACTTGGGGTATCCCCAAGAAGCGGCACAGTACAGGGAACTGGCACAGAGAATTATGGAAAGTACCGTGCAACATTGCTACGTTCCCGAAAGGGGAATGTTTGCCGAGACTCCCCACAAAAAGAAATATTCCCAGCACACCAATATCATGGCCATTTTAACGGATGCCCTTCCCAAGGAGCAACACCCTGCCTTGATGCAACAACTATTGGAGGACCAAAGCCTGATCCAAACCACCATTTATTACAAATACTATCTCTTTGAAGCCCTGCTCAAGGCGGGTATGGGAAATCTTTATACAGGTCTCTTGGAAAACTGGACCAACCAATTGAAACTGGGCCTGACCACCTTTGCTGAAACTGATGACGAACCCCGATCGGAATGCCATGCCTGGTCGGCCTCGCCCAACCATCATTTCCTAAAAATCATTGCCGGTATCCGTCCCGCCACCAAACATTTTGACACCATTGCCATAGCACCCCATTTTAACCATTTAAAGGCTTTTGAGGCTGAGATGCCCCACCCCAAGGGCACTATACGGGTTTCCCTTTCCCATACAAAAAACAAAGGGGTCAAAGGAAGCATCTCATTACCTCCCGGCACCTCCGGATTTTTTGAGTGGGAAGGCCGTACCCTTTCGTTAAAGGAGGGCGAACAACAAGTGGTGATAGATAAGTAAGATAAGATACACGAGACAAGAACCAGGAGCCAGAACCCTTAAAAATACATGGAGACCTCATCTTGATTTTCCTGTCCCGAACCTAATTATAACGAGAATACTATGAACACATTCAAGTTTTATGGAATGATTCTTATGGCTGTGTGGATCCTTAGCTGTAAAGACCCAACCGCAACGAAAGAAGCAGTATCTCCTGTGGACATGGAGGAGTCCAAGACTGAGCTGGTGGAACGGGTCTTCGCCTTTTCGGAAAAACAATACGATAGCTTGATTCACCGTATTGACCACCATACACCCCTTCTGCAACCCAGGGGGATTACCGAAGAAGGGGATTTACGACTAAAGCCCTTTGCCGACTGGACCAGTGGATTCTTTCCTGGGTCCCTTTGGTACCTGTACCATCATACCGGTACCGAAAAACGCAAAGCCATGGCGATGGCCTTTACCAAAGCCCTTGATTCGGTTCAATACATCACCAATTCCCATGATGTGGGCTTTATGTTGGGGTGTAGTTATGGCAATGGATACCTATTTACCCAAAACGAGGCCTATAAAGAGGTGCTTGTACAAGGGGCCACCTCCTTGATGACCCGGTACCGCCCTGCTGTCAAGGCCCTACAATCCTGGGATACCACCCCTGACATGGGTTGGATTTCCGAACGGGGGTGGGACACACCGGTCATCGTGGACAATATGATGAATCTGGATTTGCTCTACCAAGCCTTTCGGTTTACCCAGGATTCCACTTTTTACAAGGTAGCGACCCAACATGCCCGTACCACCCTCAACAACCATTTTAGGAAGGACTACAGCAGTTACCATGTAGTGGATTATGAGGGGGAAACAGGCAAAGTACGGAGCAAAGAGACCGCCCAAGGATATGCCCATGCCTCTTCCTGGGCCCGGGGACAGGCGTGGGGTCTGTATGGTTTTACCCAGACCTATGAAAATACGGGACTTCTTGAATTTCTGGAACAAGCCAAAGCCATCGCTAAGTATATCATGGGCAATCCCAAGATTCCGGCCGACCTTATTCCGTATTGGGATTATGATGCCCCCAATATCCCCAACGAGCCCCGGGATGCCTCCTCTGCGGCCATTACGGCATCGGCCTTGCTCAGTCTTCAAGAATACGTTCCGGACCAAAAAGAAGCCATGATTGCCTATGCGGAAACCATCCTCCGCCAATTGGCCTCTCCCAACTACTTGGCCGATTATGGAAGCAACCAAGGGTTTTTACTAAAGCACTCCGTGGGCAACATTCATACCGGTGAAGAAAATGACAAACCTCTAAACTATGCTGATTATTACTTTTTGGAAGCCCTGACCAAATGGGAAAAACTGGCTACCGAATAGAGTGGCATAGAACACTGTATTAGAGTTTTATGTTAGAGTTAACATCGCACACAGATATTCAATTCAATGGTGTATTTTCTATATACTGTTTCGGACTTACACCTACTTTCTTTTTAAATATCCTCGAAAAATATTGAGGATATTCAAATCCTAATTTATAAGCCGTTTCAGATATGGAAACATTGGGAGTTAACAGTAAGTTTTTGGCTTGCTCTATCAGATAGAGATTGATTTGGTCAATGGCTGTCTTTCCCGTTTCTGCTTTTATGGTGTCACTCATATATCGGTGGCTTACTCCTAATTGACTTGCCAACCACTCTACAGTCGGAATGCCCAAATTCATTAATTTATCTTCTTTGTAATAGGTATCCAATATTCCTTTGAAACGCGTGAACAAGGCTTTATTGATTTCCTTTCTATTCAAAAATTGACGTTTATAAAAACGGTCGGCATATTGCATCAAGGTTTCCAAATGTGAAAGAATGATTTTCTTACTAAATTCGTCTTGGTTGTTTTGATATTCTATTTCTATGTTTTTGAAAATTGTCTTTATCAACTCTTCTTCTTTCGGAGATAAATGCAATGCTTCATTGACGTGATAGTTAAAAAAGCTGTACTTTTTAATTTCTTCGAATAATTGACTCCCGTTCAAAAAGTCTTTGTGAAAAGCGATATGATAACTATCTGAACTTATGACCACTTCTTTAAAAGACAACGTTTGATTGGGTGCTGTAAATAGTAGTGAGCCCTTGCTACAATCATATTTGGTACGACCATAGACTATCTCGCCTGAAATAATATTTTTTAAACTAATGGC
>JBFOLQ010000206.1:0-2617 GCA_040830145.1 Flavobacteriaceae bacterium
GCGCCTTTTCCTTGGGGTCATTAGGCTCAAAGAGAATGGCCGTTTTATCGCCCCGGGTAGGTAAATGACGGTCGATGCAATTTTCAGTAATATTGAGCTGGGCACCATCAAACCATCTTACCTCGGGCTTGGCAAAGTCCCATTGTAATACCCGGTCCCATTTTTTCCTCCATACGAAATGCTCTTCAGCAATTTCTTCCCAAAACCCTTCTGGATTCCGGACCGATTTGCGATAGATTTGAAAATATTCTTCTAGGTGTTTGATGTGATAGTTGCTCATTATGAATGTGTTATAATCTAAAAATAGAAAAATCAATGTTCATGGGCCGCTGCGGCCCCACTTGGGATACGGATATCTTCCACGATCTGTTGTACTTCCTGTGGAGGGGTAGGGGTGAATTGCGCGATGAGTACCGAGATAACAAAATTAACGACCATGGCGATGGCCCCAAATCCTTCCGGCGAAATTCCAAACCACCAATCGTCCTGGGTTCCCCCACCGAACCAGCCAAACTTGAATTTGGTCATATAGAAAAGCATAAGAAGAATGCCCACCACCATTCCGGCTATGGCCCCTTCCTTGTTCATCCTTTTATGGAATATGCCCAAAATGATGGCCGGAAAAAAGGAAGCGGCTGCCAAACCAAAGGCCAAGGCCACAGTGGCTGCGACAAAGCCAGGTGGATTGATACCGAAGTAACCGGCTACCAATACTGCGAACGTTGCTGCGATACGGGCAGCCCACAGTTCGCCTTTTTCTGAAATTGAGGGTTTGATTACTTTTTTGATCAGGTCATGGGAGACCGCTGAGGAGATGACCAATAGTAGGCCTGCAGCTGTTGAGAGAGCTGCGGCCAGCCCACCGGCAGCCACCAAGGCAATGACCCAAGCGGGCAAATTGGCTATTTCCGGGTTGGCCAACACCATGATATCGTTGTCCACAATCAGCTCATTCTCGGCCTCGTTGGCCACGTATTGTATTTTACCATCGGCATTTTTATCGGTAAAGGTGAGTAATCCGGTCACTTCCCAGTTTTTGAACCACTGGGGCATCAAGGCATACTCCTTGCCACTGACGGTATGAATCAAGTTGGTTTTGGCAAACACGGCCACAGCAGGGGCCGTCGTATAGAGAATGGCGATAAGAAGAAGTGCCAGGCCCGCTGATTTTCGGGCGTCCCGTACCTTTTTTACGGTAAAGAAGCGGACAATGACATGGGGAAGGCCAGCGGTACCTACCATTAGGGCCAGAGTGATGGCAAATACATCTATCATGGATTTTGAGCCATTGGTATAGGCATTGAATCCCAATTCGGTGGAGAGTCCGTCCAATTTTTCCAAAAGATACGTGCCCGACCCATCATTCAATGTGGATCCCATACCCAATTGGGGAATGGGATTTCCGGTCATTTGTATGGAAATAAAGATGGCAGGTACCATAAAGGCAAAAATGAGTACGCAATATTGGGCCACTTGTGTATAGGTAATGCCCTTCATGCCGCCAAGAACGGCATAGAAAAGCACAATGACCATGCCTATGACCACCCCACTTTCTACGGAGACTTCCAAAAAACGAGAGAATACCACCCCCACACCCCGCATTTGTCCGGCTACATAGGTGAACGATACGAGTAGTGCGCAGACAACGGCCACAATCCTTGCTACCTTTGAATAATAACGGTCCCCGATGAAATCAGGTACCGTAAACTTTCCAAACTTTCGCAGATAGGGGGCCAATAACAATGCGAGCAACACATAGCCCCCGGTCCATCCCATCAAGTAGACCGATCCATCATAACCGGCAAAGGCAATGATGCCTGCCATGGAGATAAAAGAGGCTGCCGACATCCAGTCAGCAGCGGTGGCCATGCCATTGGCTAGGGGCGAGACCCCCCCTCCGGCGACATAAAAGTCTTTGGTGGAGCCCGCTCGTGACCAAATGGCAATACCTATGTAAAGGGCAAATGTGATGGCTACCAAGATATAGGTCCAGACTTGTACGCTCATGGGATATGGTTTTGGTTGTGTGTGGTTTATTAGGTTATCATGAATGGTATACTACTATGGGCTGGTCATAACTCCTTAATCCAATTTTACGGGGGCATAGGTGTGGTTTCGCAACCTCCATTTTTCCCCATATACTGATGAATAGATGATTTCTATATGTAAATCCTTGTCATTTAGTATTTTAAAAAGCATATTGGAGTCCTCCAGAGTATTTATGGGGAGATTACCGGGCCCATCTACCGTGTAATCTGAGTACATATCCTTATCCACCAGTTGTATCAAGGGTATTTTTCCATTGGCGGTGATGAGCCTTTCTTCTGTAAGACTGGCATAGTTGTACAAAATGGAGGCACGGTTTAACATGGCCTCAACATAATTGACCAGATCGTCATACACTTTTGACTTGGCATAGGAAACCTTGACCGATTCTATGATAGCGGGCCCAATGCCTTCATTTCGCAAGCTGTATCCGTATTTGAGGGTGCTGCTATATTCATTGCCCATGCTGAGGTAGGGGTAAACGGACATATATTGTTGCTGGCGTATAAGATTGGTTTGGTAAATGAATACAACCAAGGTGAATAGGCTTACGAGCAATGCGGTTAAGCCC
>JBFOLQ010000207.1:0-4375 GCA_040830145.1 Flavobacteriaceae bacterium
CGTCCAAGCACCAAGTGCCCGTCATAGCACCAGTCCCCGTATCAGAGGATATTGGTATGGACAATGTCTTTTTTGCCTATACCCCTGAGAAAGTAACGCGTAGTAGAATGATTGACCATGTGCTCACTACCATGGATGATCAGAATATCATCGTTATCGCCGATGCCAAAAATGCGGAGGCCAAGGCAGAATTGATACAGGCATTCCCAGAGGCCAAAGTGGCCAAAGTAGTGGAGGAACGAAAGAATGTAGCGCTTAATTTGGATGAATTTGTGACCCTTTTGTCCAAGGAAACCGACAATTGGGTGTTTTTGGAAACGGGGGACCCCAACCTTGTATCGAGTGTGAGTTCCATCCTAAATTCGCATCGAACCAAGGAGATTAGGATCAGGATGTTCACTACCAACCATGGAAATGCCTTTGAGAATGATGTCATTTCAAATGCACATTTATCCAATTTGAATTTTACATATCCGTCAGTGTACAGACGCTCGGGGAATGATGATTTTGTAAAAAGTTATCGGAAGCGTTATGGTATGGAACCCGACAAATATGCTACATGGGGGTTTGATCTAGTGTACGACCTATTGCTAAAACTTGCCTACAAACCTAATTTGATGGAAGTATCGAGTATGGTTGGGGAAACTGAATATTCGGCAAGCAAATTCTCATATGAAAAAGAATACGCGGGAGGTTATTACAACCAAGCCTCTTATTTGATGCAATACGATAATTTACGGATAAAACCACTAAAGGAATAATGATGATGACTTCAAAGGTGACCTACCAGGGAGAACTCAGGACCTCTTGTGAACACCTTCGTTCCAAAGATGTGTTTGTGACCGATGCCCCTGTTGACAACAATGGATTGGGGCAGGCATTCTCCCCTACGGATACGGTAGCAACGGGTTTGGCCAGTTGCATGCTGACCGTAATGGGTATTAAGGCCCGAGACCTAGAAGTGGACCTAAAGGGCAGTATTGCCGAGGTCACCAAGCATATGGCGGCCAATCCTAGACGGATTTCCAAGATAGAAGTGACTTTCTCCCTGCCCGCCACCGTAGCGGATAAGCATCGTAAAATATTGGAAAACACGGCCAATACTTGTCCCGTGCACTACAGTTTACATCCCGATATCGAAAAGACAATCCAATTCAATTGGGAACAGTAAGGATTTTTATCCTAGCCATTTTACTTGGGCAGGCAGGGGCCTTTGCCCAAAAGGAAGAGGTAATTCCATGGCATCGTGATTATAAGTTGACATGGGAGAATTTCAAGGATACACCTTTGCGGACAGAATGGGCCGCAGCAACCACGGCCAGTGGTATTTCATATGCCTTTAATGCCAAGGAGGTAAATGGGCGGATGGTGGTCAAGATGGACATCAATGCCTTTTTTTATCCCCAAAAATCATGGTACCGGCCTGAGTTATGTGATGCCATGGTGCTGGCACATGAACAATTGCATTTTGACATCTCGGAGTTATTTGCCCGGAAAATGCGCCAAAAAGTGGCGGGAGCACAGTTTACGGACAATGTGAAGGCTGAGGTAAAGGCCATTTACAAGGAAACCTTGCGGGAGATGAACGAGTTTCAGAACCAGTATGACCATCAGACCGATTTTTCCCGAAATAAGGAACAGCAATATGCCTGGAATGAAAAAGTGGCCCAAGCACTCAGGAGCCATGAACAATATTCAGGGAATTGAAAATTGAAAATGAAGAATGTAGAATTATGGGTGAGGAGTTAAGAGTGAAGAGTTATGAAGGGATATTCGGGAATGGATAAAATCCAATAATTATAACATAAGCATCCGAAAGTTGGACATAAGACCGCTCCGCTTCAAGACGCAAGAACAAAGACTCTTTTATTTTCAGTGTTTTAAAAACAATCCTATCGTGAAAACTTGGCTTTTTGCTCAAAAAGATACTTTTTTTAAAATTCACCTTTTCAAAGAGCCGAAAACTCATAATGCACTGATTTTCTATATTCTAGCAGTGAAACGGTCTATTTTCCAAAGTTTCGGACAGTAGTGTAATTATAATAAGGGGTTGCCCATTTACTTCATTAAAACACCCCCTTTTTAGCTTTCTTTAAAAACTTGATTGATACCCACGAAAAAGCATACGTTTAATAGTCGGGATTTGGTGCTTGGAATTTTTCAAATATTGAAATCCCAGAGGGGAATTTCCATATTCCTGAATATCTCTATGTGGTTGGATTATAGGTGAATGAGTACAGTGTGTGGTCAATTGAAAATGGAGAATTCAGAATAATGAATTAACGAATAGCGAAACTAGACATCACAAATGGCCACCGCTTCGCGCAAAGCCCCAATCTTGTCTTCCTGGGTAGGAATGAATTCCTGGGCCACATAGCCCTGAAACCCTGTTTCCAGAATGGCCCGCATAATGGCGGGATAAAAGAGTTCCTGAGTGTCGTTGATCTCATGACGTCCCGGAACGCCTGCCGTATGGTAATGGCCAAAGTAAGGATGGTAATTGCGTATGGTACGTATTATATCCCCTTCCTGTATTTGCATGTGGTAAATATCGTAGAGCAATTTAAAATTTTCACTGCCCAACCGCTTGCAAAGTTCAACCCCCAAGAGTGAGCTGTCACACATGTAATCGGCATGATCTACTTGGTTAAAAAGCTCCATTTGTAGGACTACACCATGTTTTTCGGCCAAAGGCATGATCTGGGAAAGCCCATCAACACAGTTTTGAAGGCCTACATAATCGTTCATTCCCCTTCGATTGCCACTAAAGCAAATGAGATTGGTATATCCGGCATCGGCCACCTTGGGAATAATGTCCGTATAATTCGCGATGAGGGTTTCATGATATTTGGGGTCGTTCCAACCTTCCGTAAGGCTGATTTCGGCCCCATTGCACATAGAACAATGGATATCGTATTTTTTGAGCAAGGGCCATTCCTTGGGCCCCATGAGGTCAACGGCCTTGATACCCAAGGTATTTAAATGTTGAAGAAATTCCTCTAAAGGGATACCGGTAAAACACCAATGGCACACACTGTGGTTGATATTGTTCCTCAGCTGTCCATTATTCGGTTTTTCCGCAGCCATTGCGGAACTGCCATTACAAGAGAGCAAACCCACAGAGGCCGCCGTGGTGCTACTGATGAAATTTCTTCGTTTCATGGAATTCTATTTAGAATCCTCGAAAGATATAATTTTTTAGCTTTGAACCATGGATATCATGCCAAATAAGGATCAATTGATTGAGCTTTCCCATTACAAAATGCCCTTTGGAAAGTACAAGGACCATTATCTGGTGGATTTGCCCGAAGCGTATTATACGTGGTTTAAGGGAAAAGGCTTCCCCAAAGGTAAACTAGGGCAGTTGATGCAATCCATGTATGAAATCAAGATCAATGGGCTTGAGGGTCTCATTCGGAAGATTCAAAAAGAATTTCCAAGGGATTGACTGTTATTTCTTGATGCAATTTGTATTTTTGCTTGCGTTACGAACACAAGCGAACGCAAATGCCAGATACGAAGTATATTTTTGTGACAGGAGGGGTCTCTTCTTCCCTCGGCAAAGGAATCATCGCTGCTTCACTGGCTAAATTACTACAGGCGAGGGGATTTAGGACCACCATTCAAAAATTGGACCCTTATATCAATGTAGATCCAGGGACTTTGAACCCGTATGAGCATGGGGAATGTTATGTTACCGATGATGGGGCGGAGACCGATTTGGACCTTGGTCATTATGAACGTTTTTTGAATGTGCCCACCTCCCAGGCCAATAACGTGACCACGGGCCGTATCTACCAGAGTGTGATTGAAAAGGAACGTCGGGGTGAATTTTTGGGGAAGACCGTACAGGTGGTTCCGCATATTACCAATGAAATTAAGGAACGTGTACAGCTCTTGGGCCATAGTGGGGAATATGACATCGTGATTACGGAGATAGGTGGTACGGTGGGTGATATTGAATCCTTGCCCTATATAGAGGCCGTTAGGCAAATGCTATGGGAACTGGGTGAAAATAATGCGATTGTAATCCATTTGACATTGATACCCTTTCTGTCCGCTGCTGGGGAGCTAAAGACCAAACCTACCCAACATTCCGTGAAGACACTTATGGAAAGTGGGATTAAGGCTGATATCTTGGTATGTAGGACCGAACATGAGATTTCAAACGAAATCAAGGAAAAACTGGCACTTTTCTGTAATGTAAGGCGAGAGGCCGTGATACAATCCATTGATGCATCCACGATTTATGATGTGCCTGTTATGATGCATGAGGAGGGACTTGATATCGTGGCCCTTGAAAAGTTGGCCCTTCCCGATAGTGTACGACCCGACTTGGCCCAGTGGAATGAATTCCTCACCCGTCATAAGAATC
>JBFOLQ010000208.1:0-12481 GCA_040830145.1 Flavobacteriaceae bacterium
ACTAAATACCCTTGAAAATGATGGGGAAGTTATCTTGGACAAAAAGCTGGTCAAGAACATATTATTGAACCTGCTTTCCAATGCCATTAAGTATTCCGGAGAAAATCAATCCATAATCTGTAATGTGGAATTACGTCCCAAACATATGGTAATGATTGTTGAGGATCATGGTATTGGTGTCCCGGAACACGAACAAGACAAGTTGTTCCAACGGTTTTTCAGAGCACAAAATGCGGCAAATATTCAAGGTACTGGCCTAGGTCTTAGTATTATAAAGAGCTATGTTGAGCTAATGTCCGGTAACATAGAATATACAGGTGCGGAAAATAAGGGATCTACCTTTGTTGTAACACTTCCACGAAATATGGTCTCCACAAAATCCTTGGGTTCCAAATTGGTATAAATCCCCAGAATACATTAATTTCCTGCATTAATGGAACACTCGGTCTTACACACCATCTTTGCAGGGGATGACTCCTTTACCTCCGAAGAATCCCAACGTATCATAAGCTCCTATGAAAGGGTTTCCTTTTCCAAAATGGCATTTCTATCCAAGGCAGGCGAAAAAGTCAATCACTATTATTTTTTGGAAGAAGGATATATACGGTCGTTTGCCACAGATCAAATCGGGGATGAGATTACCACACATTTCTATCTAAGGGGAGATGCGGTAATAGACTGGGCAGCATTTCTGCAAAGGGTTCCTTCCAAACAAAATTTTCAAGCCCAGACCGATACCACCTGCTGGCGAATTGATTTTGACAAATTTCAGATGTTGTTCCATAGTATAAAAGGATATAGGGAGCGAGGTAGGGCCCAATTGACCCAGGCATATTTTAATCTGGCCCAAAAAAACCTTTCCCATATCACGGATACGGCCAAGGACAGATACCTTAATCTCATTAAGCAAAAGCCCCTATTATTGCAGTACGCAAAATTACAGCATATTTCATCCTACCTAGGTGTGACCCGAAGCTCACTCAGTAGGGTACGCAGGGAAATTGCCCAAAAAAATTAAGCTGTTCCGGGGTTGGGCCATTCCAGCTCTCCCATTTTCGAAACATTGGTCACCCTTGCCCCTTCGTCAAAACACCCTACTTTCCTACGATATCAAGTTACATTGGGCATAGGATGCACTGTGGCCATGGTGGACATTTCAGCAATATATTCTTCCGCTCAAGCACATTATATGCCCCTTTCGGGCTGAAACAACACTTGATTACCAAAATGTTAAATAAATGTGATCTCCGGAAACTTTTTTTGTTTTTATAGTTTCCTCATGTAAGTTTGCAGCCGCATGCAATCCCAGATTTTAAATAAGTCCGTTGAAATGTTCCTGAACCTAGGGTTCAAGAGTGTTACTATGGACGATTTGGCCAGGGAGATGGGTATTTCCAAAAAAACCATCTATACCCATTTTGAGAACAAGAATGTGTTGGTAGAAGCCTGTACCATGCATTTGTTCAAAATGATCACAGAGGGTATCGATGCCATCTGCAATTTGGAAAAAAATCCCATCGAGGAGCTATACGAAATCAAGAAGTTTGCCCTACACCATCTAAAGGGGGAAAAAACCTCTCCCCAGTATCAATTACAAAAGTATTATCCCAAAATTTTCAAGGGCTTAAAGCAAAAGCAGTTTGAGGTCATGAAGGACTGCGTGATACAAAATATAGAGAGAGGCCTGGAAATGGGCATATATAGGGAAAACCTAAATGTGGATTTCGTATCCAGAATTTACTTTGCCGGGGTCACCAGCATTAAGGACATAGCATTGTTTCCCTCTGAAGCCTTTCCGATGTCAGAACTGACAGATTTGTATTTAGAATATCATTTACGGGGCATTGTGACTCCCAAAGGCCGTAAAATTTTAAATGAAACCATTAATTCAAACCAAGAATAAATGCGATATTTTGTAAGCATCGTGGTATCCCTGCTAAGCATGCCCCTCCTTTTTTCCCAACAGGACTTCCCAGAGGAGCTCAGCCTGGACCAGGCCATTGTTTTTGCTCTGGAGAACAACTATAGTGCCATCAACGCCGAACGCGATCTTTTGGATGCCAAAAAGCAGAAATGGGAAACCATCGCCACGGGACTTCCCCAGGTAAATGGTAACGTAAGCTACCAAAACCAATTAAAACAGCCCGTATCCTTGATTCCAGCCGAAATATTTGGTGGTGAGCCCGGTACTTTTCAAGAAGTGATCTTCGGTCAACCCCAGCAGGTAAACGCCACGGCCACCTTGAACCAACAAATCTTTAATGGCACCTATATTGTCGGCGTACAGGCAACCAAAACATTTTTGGAATATACGGCCAATGCCAAGGAAAAGACCGATTTGGAAATCAAAAAGGCTGTTATTGAGGCCTATGGCAACCTTCTGTTGTCAAATGAAACCATTGAAATTCTTGAGAACAACAAGGCGGCCCTGGAAAAAAATCTTTTTGAGACCACCAAAATATTTGAGAACGGGCTGGGTGATGAGGAAAGTGTAGAGCAATTGCAAATCACCCTCGCCTCTATAGACAACCTATTGAAAAATGCAGTCCGTTTAAAGGAAGTGGCGCGTCAAATGCTGAACCTGACCTTAGGGATTCCCATTGACCGTCCTACCAGGACTTCCGAAAACCTAGACGCCCTAGTGGGGGAACAATTGGAATGGGAATTGGCCGAAACCCCGTTCAATATTGAAAACAACGTAGACTATAAAATGGCGCAAAATCTTAATGACCAACGTCGTTTAGAGTTAAAACTGGCCAAAAGTCGGGCCCTACCCACACTCAATGCCTTTTTAAACTATGGCACATCGGCCTTTTCAGATCAGTTTGACTTTTTGGGAAGTGACACCAGTTGGTTCAACTCCTCCGTCCTTGGGTTTAGTCTGGACATTCCCATCTTTAGTTCAATGGGAAGAAGTGCATCGACCCAGCGTGCCAAAATAGCATTGGACAAGGCCAAAACCCAATTTACGGAGACCATTGAATCCATCAACCTACAATATTAAACGGCCAAAAGCAACTACATCTTTGCCATAGAGGAATATGGTACTGCCAAGAAAAATTTGGCTTTGGCTGAAAGAATCGAAAAAAAGAACGAAATCAAATATTTTGAGGGACTGGCCAGTAGTTTTGACTTACGGCAAGCCCAGACCCAACTTTACACTGCCCAACGCGACTATTTACAGTCCATGGTAAACGTTATCAACCAAAGGGCGGAACTGGAAACCATTATCAACGATTAGGTTATTTTGAACAGATGAATCCAAAAAAAGTACAAACCGCCCATAACATGAAAAAATCAATCGTACTAATAGCCGGTCTTTTCCTGGCTGCCTGTGGAAACAAAGAAGGACAATCAACCAGCGATATTATTGCAGGGGGTGACTTAGGGGCCATCCGCGCGAAAAAGAGTGAAGTGGCACAAAAATATAAGGCCTACGAAGCAGATATGAGACAACTGGATAGTGCCATAGCCGTACTTAGCAAAGAAGAAAAATTTCCATTGGTTACCACTATTGCGGTAGCACCTATGAAATTTGACCATTTTTTGGAACTACAGGGCAATGTGGCCACCAAACAGAATGTACTGGTATATCCTGAAATGTCTGGCACCCTACAAAAGGTTTATGTCTCCGAAGGACAGCGGGTGTTCAAAGGGCAACTTTTGGCGAATATAGACGATGGGGGCATGGGGAGTCAACTTGAACAACTGAAAACCCAAGCTGCGCTGGCCAAGACCACCTATGAACGGCAAAAACGCCTATGGGACCAAAAGATTGGTTCTGAAATACAGTTTCTTCAAGCCAAATCTAACTTTGAAGCTTCTGAAAATGCCGTAAAACAAGCCCAGAGCCAATTGGGAAAATCAAGTATCAGAGCTCCTTTCTCTGGCATTATAGATGATGTGGTCAAAGACCAGGGCACCGTAGTGGCCCCTGGTCCAGGGTCTGAGGTTTTCCGAATCGTCAACCTTTCGAACATGTACATTGAGGTAGATGTACCCGAAAGTTATCTGAGTGCTGTGAAAAAAGGTACGGAGGCCCAAGTATATTTTCCCATATTGGGCGACACGGTTCTTACAAAGGTGCGACAGACCGGCAACTTTATCAACCCAAGCAATAGGGCTTTTGGAGTGGAGATTCCCGTGCCCAATAAGAACGGCAACATTAAGCCCAATCTCACCGCCAAGGTACGACTCAATGATTATAGCAATGATAGGGCCTTTATAATTCCACAGAGTATCATCTCCGAAAATGCCGAAGGCCAGCAATACGTATATGTGGCACAAAAAACTGAGGGAAATAAGGCCAGGGTAAAAAAATCAATCATCACCACGGGAAAAACACAGGGAAGTAATGTAGAAGTACTTACAGGCATAAAGGCAGGTGACCTTCTTATTAAGGAAGGGGCCAGAAGTGTTAAGGATGGTCAAGGGGTAGAAATAATGGAAAATGGCGAATAGCCAGCCCGCTCCACATCAATCAACATAAAGATTAAAAGAAGATGAGCCGACAAAAAAAGAACGCCAACAAAGAGTTTCGCCTATCCTCTTGGGCCATTGATAACCCTTCTGTCATCTATGTGATGATTGCCATATTATTATGGGTGGGTGCCCAGGCCTATCAAGCCATGCCCCGAGAAGATTATCCCGAAATCGTAGAAACCAAGGTGTATGTAAGTACACCTTACCCAGGCAATACGGCCGAAGATATTGAACGTCTTATCACAGACCCCTTGGAGGATAGGTTGAAAAACGTGAGCAATGTGGTCGAGACGAGTTCTACCTCCCAAGAAGACTACTCAATCATCACCGTTGAGTTTGATGAGGACATTACCGTTGAACAGGCTAGACAAAAGGTAAAAGATGAGGTTGACAGTGAGAAATCAAGCGAAGATTGGCCCACCTTTAACGGCGCCAAGGTAGAACCAAATATTTTCGATTTAAACTTGGCCGAATCCTTCCCTATTATGAATGTTAATTTTACAGGTGATTACCCTGTTGAAAAATTAAAGGCCTATGCCGAATATTTGGAGGATGAAATAGAAAACCTTCCCCAAATCAAGGAAGTTGACATTCGTGGTGCACAGGAAAAAGAGGTTGAGATTGCCGTTGATGTTTATAGAATGATGGCTGCCAAAGTAAGTTTTCAAGATATTATTGGAGCTATCGGCAATGGAAATACAACCATGTCAGCCGGAAACATCAAGACCAGCGAACAACGAAGAACCATTAGGGTCTTAGGTGAAATCCAAGATCCCCAAGAACTTAATGATTTTGTTGTAAAATCAGAAAATGGTGCAGTGTACCTAAAAGACATTGCTACGGTTTCTTTTAAAGAGGAAGAAAAAACCACCTTTGCCAGAGAGTTTGGCAAGAGTGTGGTCATGCTTGACATCAAAAAACGCTCAGGGACAAATACAATCGAGGCTACACAGCAGATTCGGGAAATCGTTAAGGAAGCCCAAGCAAACTATTATCCAAAAGACCTGAACATATCTATTGCCAATGACTATTCTGGCCGTACCTTGACCCAAGTTGCCGACTTGGTAAATAGTATCATTTTTGGAATTATCCTGGTAGTTACCGTGTTGATGTTCTTCCTTGGGTTTCGAAATGCACTGTTCGTTGGTTTTGCCATCCCCATGTCCATGTTTATTTCTTTTTTTGTTTTGGATACCTTGGGTGTTTTGGTCGACGGTATCAGTTTCACCCTAAACACAATGGTATTATTTGGTATGATCATGGGGCTTGGTATGTTGGTTGATAATGGCATTGTGGTCGTTGAAAATGTATATCGCCTCATGAGCGAAGGAATGTCTAGGACCGAAGCCGCCAAGAAAGGTATTGGTGAAATTGCCTTCCCCATCATTATCTCAACGGTAACTACCGTTGCCGCTTTTGTCCCCCTAGGGCTTTGGCCAGGTCTCTTTGGCCAGTTCATGATTTATTTTCCTGTAACCCTATCGGTTGTTCTGGGTTCCTCGCTCTTTGTAGCGCTTTTTATGAACTCAATGCTAGTCTCCCAATACATGGACATAGAGGATAGGGAAATTAGCCGTAGGGGCCTGATCAAGACAACACTCATCTTTGGAGGGTTAGGACTTTTGATACTATTTGTTGGTGGCCCCATAAGGGGCATTGGTACCGTAATGATTTTTACTGCCCTTTTGTTATGGGCATATAAATACGTAATCAAAGGTGCTGCCAACAATTTTCAAAATAAGGTTATGCCGCGTTTTGAAAATTGGTATGAACGCCGTATTAAGCATGCCCTTCGGGGGAATAACGTATACTGGTACTTTAGCATTACTTTTTTGCTCTTATTGGTAACTTTTGCTTTGTTCGGGATGTCCATCGGTTCCGGAAGAACCAAGATTGAATTTTTTCCGGAAAACAGTCCAAATGAAGTCTATGTATATATTGAATATCCAGAGGGCACTTCCATTGCAAAAACCAACAAAATAACCAAGGCCATTGAAGATCGGGTCTACAATGTAATAGCTCGGGAAAAATACCTGAGGGATGCCGATTATAACTATTTGGTGGAGTCGGCTGTATCACAAGTAGGTGAAGGAGCCGGGAACCCTCAAACCGATGGCGGTTCTTCTTCCGAAATGCCCCATCGTGGTAAGGTTACGGTCTCAATGCGTGAGTTCAAATACCGTAATGGCCTTGATACCGAGGAACTCAGGGGAGCTATACAGGAAGACCTTTCGGGTATTTATCCAGGTGTTTCCATTTCGGTGGAAAAATTGGCGGAAGGCCCTCCGGCCGGTTACCCAGTGAATATAGAATTGCAAGGAAAGGATTATGATGAGTTGATTTCCACTGCCGAGAACATTCGCGATTATCTCAATAGTAAAAACATTGCATATATCGAAGAACTAAAAATCAACGTGAACAAAAGTAAACCCTCAATGCAAGTGGTCGTAGATCGTCAGAAAGCAGGAGAACTGGGAGTTGCGGTAGGTCAGGTGGGCCAGCAACTGAGACGGTCCTTATTTGGGGAAAAGGCTGGAGTATATAAACTAAACGGGGAAGACTATGACATCAATGTGCGTTTTAACAATGATTTGCGCTTTGATCAAAATGCTCTGTTCAACCAAAATATTATTTTCAGGGATCAGGCAAGTGGACAGATAAAAGAAATTCCTGTTTCCGCTGTAGCTTCCCAACGGAATTCCTCAGGTTTCAGTTCCATAAAACACAGGAATGGCAATAGGGTGGTTACCGTATATTCAGGCCTAACGGCTGGAGGTAATCCGGCACAGGTTGTTGACGAGGTACGAAAGGAGATGGAGAATTTCAAAGGGATTCCCAATACGGTTAAGGTAGATTATACTGGAGAGATTGAAGAGCAGAACAAACAAATGAATTTCTTGGTGGGTGCCTTTTTCGGGGGCTTGGCCTTAATCATGCTTATTCTGATCTTCCAATTTGGCAGTATTTCAAAACCCTTAATCATCATGATTGCCATCTTTTTGAGCTTTATTGGGGTATTTGGTGGATTAATGCTAACCGGATGGTCATTTGTTATCATGATGACCATGATGGGTATTATTTCCCTTGCAGGAATTGTTGTGAACAATGGTGTGGTACTGTTGGATTACACTCAAATCCTTATCGATCGTAGAAAGGTAAATTTAGACTTGGGTGACAAAGATTTACTGTCAATGAATGATGTTACACAAGTCATAACCACAGCAGGGAAAGCACGTTTGCGGCCCGTAATTTTAACAGCGATAACAACAGTTTTGGGCTTAATTCCATTGGCAATAGGCCTAAACATTGATTTTTTCTCCCTTTTTACGGAGTTCGACCCAAAAATCTATTTTGGAGGCGATAATGTCATCTTCTGGGGACCCTTGGCCTGGACCGTGATATTTGGATTGCTGGTAGCTACTTTTCTGACCCTTATCATTGTCCCCGTACTATTCAATATTGTCTACCGAATCAAGACTCGATTGTACCACTGGCGTCTAAAAAACACACCCAACGACAGCAAGAAACCTACCATGGCATAAAAAAAGGCCCCGATTCAATAATCGGGGCCTTTTTCCTTGGAAATCAAATGTCGTCAATTGGTGACCACTGGATTGGCTTTTTTACTATTTACCACACTGGCCACACGGTTATCCTCATAATTCACTTCCTTCACCGTATCACCTTCCCAAAAAAACCATTTCCCGGTCTTTTTACCGGCAACATAGGTTCCCATGGCTATTTTTTCGGCCTGCTCATTGAACATAACCCAATCACCGTGCAACTTTCCGTCCTTAAAATATCCCATCTGGGATATGGTTCCATTATCATGAAAGTAAGTTGCCCTTACCTTATCACCCATCTCTTCAAATTTGGGTTCCATATCTTGGGCATACATGCCTAGGCCAAAAGCCATGGCCATTAAAATTGTAATTGCTTTCATTAGTATTTGGGATTAAAATTATCTTCAATTCATTCTATAACGTTACTAAAGTACAAATTATTTTACGTTTTATCAATCTTTAAATAACCTTTAGTTAACATTAAATTTACATTAGAATTTTAACTTATTGATTTTTAAACTATTGTAAATAGTAGTTTTTTTTCGTTTCTAAAAGGAATAGTATAAACGGTCAAAAAAGACCATGAACGGTATGGCCACAATCCCCATGGATAGGGCCCACAAAAATCTGGGAACTCATTACCTTTGTCCCCTAACTGAGAAAAGAATGTACAGAAGCCACAGCTGCGGTGAATTGCGCAAGACGCACATAGGAGAACGTATAACCTTGAGTGGATGGGTACATAAAATCCGAGACAAGGGTTTTGTGGTTTGGGTCGATTTACGTGACCGCTACGGGATTACCCAATTGGTTCTCGACGAGGAACGCTGTACCCGCGAATTGTTGGAAAAGGCTCGTTCCTTAGGTCGTGAAACCGTAATTCAAGTTTCTGGGGAAGTCATTGAACGCACCTCCAAAAACCCTAATATCCCTACTGGCACCATTGAGATATTGGTCGGGGAACTCATCATTTTGAACGAAGCCCTACTCCCTCCCTTCACAATAGATGATGAGACTGACGGTGGGGATGAGCTAAGAATGAAATTCCGCTATCTGGATATCCGTAGGAATCCTGTTAAGAACAATCTTATTTTTAGGCATAAGGTGGCCATGAAGGTTCGTCAATATCTCTCGGACCAAGGTTTCATTGAGGTGGAGACACCCTATCTAATCAAATCGACTCCTGAAGGGGCTCGTGACTTTGTGGTTCCCAGCCGTATGAACGAGGGACAATTTTATGCCTTGCCCCAATCGCCCCAAACCTTTAAGCAATTATTGATGGTGGGAGGAATGGACAAGTATTTTCAGATTGTGAAATGCTTTAGGGATGAGGACCTACGGGCAGACCGTCAGCCCGAATTCACTCAAATTGACTGTGAAATGGCCTTTGTGGAACAGGAAGATATCCTTTCTACCTTTGAAGGTCTTACCCGTTATCTTTTAAAGGAGCTAAAGGGCGTTGAAGTGGGTACTTTCCCCAGAATCACCTATGATGAAGCCATGCAGCGCTTTGGCAATGACAAGCCCGATATCCGTTTTGGAATGGAGTTTGGCGAGCTCAATGATGTGGCACAACATAAGGATTTTAATGTGTTCAACTCAGCCGAACTTGTGGTGGGCATTGCCATACCCGGGGCCGGGGAATATACCCGAAAGCAGCTGGATGCCCTTGTGGATTGGGTGAAACGTCCCCAAATAGGCGCTAAGGGAATGGTGTACGTAAAATGTAATCAGGACGGTTCCTATAAATCATCCGTTGACAAATTTTATGACCAACAAGACCTTGGGAAATGGGCCATGGTAACAGGGGCTAAAGCAGGGGACCTTATTTGTGTCCTCTCTGGAAATGCCCATGGGACCCGTGCCCAATTAAGTGCCCTTAGAATGGAAATGGCCGAAAAGCTGGGGTTAAGAAAGCCTAATGAATTTGCCCCGCTTTGGGTAGTGGATTTTCCCTTATTGGAATTGGACGGGGATACCGGGCATTACCATGCCATGCACCACCCTTTTACCTCACCAAAACCAGGGCATTTAGACCTCTTGGAAACCAATCCTGGAGCCGTAAGGGCCAATGCCTATGACTTGGTATTGAACGGGCATGAAATTGGGGGAGGGTCCATTCGAATCCACGATAAGGAAATACAGTCCGTTATGTTCAAACATTTGGGCTTCACCCCCGAAGCGGCCAAGGCCCAGTTTGGTTTTTTGATGGATGCCTTTCAATATGGGGCCCCACCCCATGGCGGTATCGCCTTTGGCCTTGATAGGTTGGTCGCAATCTTGGGAGGGCAGGAAACCATTAGAGATTTTATTGCTTTCCCCAAAAACAACAGTGGCCGTGATGTCATGATCGATGCTCCAGCACCCATTGATGATGAGCAGCTAAAGGAGCTGAATTTGAAGTTGGACGTATAGGAATGAAACAATAGGGTTATGCGATATCTCATCCTTCTAGTAGCCCTGGCCTCCTTAGGTAGCATTGCCTACGGGTCTTTTCTTTTGGAAGAAAATCCATCTTTTGCCCATAAATGTATAGGGTTTGGTACCGCAGGCCTCTTTCTATTGGCCATGCCGCTGTTCCTAATGACCGTTGGTAAGGGCAAGAAATGGAAAGATTATATGCTAAATGAGGAAAACATTAAAAAAATGCGTGAAAACCAATCCAATAAGGACGAAATATCCTGAACTCCCCGCGGACAGTTTTGTATAAAAGATGCCCTTGAGCCCCGGCACCTCCCCCCAGGGCCCGTGTATCATATGGGTTGTGGGTACCATCTGTGAAAAAAAGCCTACCTTAGTGAACACGATACTAATTATATTTTTATGACAGGAACCGTTAAATTTTTCAATGAACCCAAAGGATACGGGTTCATCACGAACGACGAGACCGGTAAGGACATCTTTGTACACGTTACAGGCCTTAATGGTGTCGAGCTTAAGGAAGGTGACAAAGTAGAATACGTAGAAGAGGAAGGCAGAAAGGGTATGGTTGCAGCCCAAGTGCGGATAATCGGATAAGATATATTTTATTTTGATAATGCTGGCCCCGACCGCTTCTGTCGGGGTTTTTTATCTCCCAATGACAAAAAGGTCCATAACCCAGTACGGTCCCTAATTCAAATTACGTTTTTGAATAAAGAATCTCCTGAGCAACTCTGAAGCTTCATTCTCCATAATTCCACCCACCCATTCCGTTTTGGGGTGTAATTTACTCCCAAGGGCAGCACACCCCCTTTCCGGGTCAGAAGCGCCAAATACCACTTTTGAGATTTGGCTCCAATATAGGGCTCCTGCACACATTTGGCAGGGTTCCAAGGTTACATATAGAGTACAGTCCCTAAGATACTTTCCTCCTAAAAAATTGGCGGCCGCTGTAATCGCCTGCATTTCGGCATGGGCCGTGACATCATTCAATCGTTCGGTAAGATTATGTGCCCGGGCAATAATCTGTTGCTGAACTACGATAACCGCCCCAATCGGCACCTCCCCCTTTTCAAAGGCCACCTCTGCCTCTTGCAAGGCTTTTTTCATAAAATAAGCATCATCAAACAAAATCATTTAAACTTCCCCTTAAAGGTCCTCGACAAAGGTATCCTTTCTTTGTTCATGAGCACAAGGACATCGCTGTTTACCTGTTTTACAAAATTCGTATTCACTATATAGGAGCGATGGCATTGTATAAAATTAGGAGGGAGTTCTTCCTTTATTTGTTTCAATTTTCCCCGCACATAATGATTCCTGCCATCTGATGTAAATATGTTGAGATAATGATCATCTACCTTAATATACATCAAATCAGAAACGTACACCTTGGTCTTGTCCTTGAGTACAATGTGGTTTTTGATGACAATATTCTTTAACTCATCCAATTTTTGAAGAGTCTCGGATTTCTCCTCTTCGAGCTTTGTACTTTTTCTTTTGTAACGTTTGTAAAGAAAATAGATAATGGCCAGTACCACCAAAATGGTCCCGAAAATTGGGATGAGGCCCATGAATTGATTTTGAAGTCTCTTGTTCTTTTCACTCAGCTCTTTAAGCTCCCTCTCCTTTTTTGTTAGATCGTACTCTTTTTCAATCCTCTTAATGTCCCGTGCATGGCTCAATCTATCAAGCTTGTCTTTTGTCTCGGTCATTTTTTTAAAATAGAAGTACGCACTGTCATATTGTTTTAATCCATCATAACTTTTATACAACCAATCGTAGCCGTACATTCTGTACAATCTATTGTTCTGATTCACTAGATCTGCCTTAAAGTAGGGAATAGCCTCCCCGTAATGCCCTTGGTTGTACAGATCAACGCCAATATTGAAGCGTATACTGCGGATTCCTTTTTTATTGATGTAAATAGTGTCTTCCTGATAGCTTTCTATCGCCTTTTTGTTGTAATACAGTCCCTTTTCAAAATCATTGAGGTAGGAAGCGTAATAAATACTATG
>JBFOLQ010000209.1:0-2498 GCA_040830145.1 Flavobacteriaceae bacterium
CCTTTTTTGGCCGCACCTCATATAATTCCACCCCATATACTATGCCCCGAAGCGTTACATTTAACTTTTTCCTCAGAACACCCCCTTGATGTAACCTTGAGTACGAGGGAACCACTATGTGCACCTTATCCCCCTTGCCTGAAATTTGTCTGGGGACATCGCGAACCACATCCCCCATGCCTCCTGCCTTACAGTTGGCAATGGCATCATTCTCTGCCGATACAAATAGAAAATTGTTCATCAATCAGCTTTGCGTTGTTTCTAAAGATACATTTCTAAAATAAAAAAACCCTCAAAATTGAGGGCTTTTATTTAGCGTTCCACTTTAAATGCGCTTTCTTTCGGATAGTAAGCCATGCTTCCCAGTTCTTCCTCAATACGGAGGAGCTGGTTGTACTTTGCCATACGGTCTGATCGGGAGGCCGATCCCGTTTTTATTTGCCCAGTGTTCAATGCCACCGCCAAATCAGCAATGGTATTGTCCTCTGTTTCGCCGGAACGGTGCGACATTACCGAAGTGTATCCCGCATTTTTGGCCATGTTCACAGCGGCGATGGTCTCAGTCAAGGTTCCTATTTGGTTTACTTTGATCAAAATGGAGTTGGCGATTCCATTTTCAATACCCCGTGAGAGTCGTTCCACATTGGTCACAAAAAGGTCATCACCGACCAATTGCACCTTGTCACCCACTTTCTCGGTAAGCATTTTCCAACCGTCCCAATCGTTCTCGTCCATTCCATCCTCAATGGATATGATAGGGTATTTGTCACAAAGCTCTGCAAGATACTCGGCCTGTTCCTTAGAGGTTCGTACCGCTCCTTTTTCACCCTCGAACTTTGCATAATCGTATTTACCATCCACATAAAACTCAGCAGATGCGCAATCCAAGGCGATCATCACATCATCACCCAATGTATAGCCTGCATTGGCCACAGCCTTACCAATGGTATCCAAGGCATCCTCAGTACCATCAAGGGTCGGGGCAAATCCGCCCTCATCTCCCACAGCTGTGCTAAGTCCACGATCGTGCAATACTTTTTTAAGATGATGAAAAATCTCAGTCCCCATTTGCATGGCATGGGAAAAATCATTTGCCTTCACGGGCATTACCATGAACTCTTGAAATGCAATAGGGGCATCTGAGTGTGAACCTCCGTTAATAATGTTCATCATGGGTACGGGCAGGGTATTGGCACTGACCCCCCCTACATAACGGTAAAGCGATATCCCCAGTTCATTGGCCGCCGCCTTTGCCACTGCCAAGGATACACCCAATATGGCATTGGCCCCCAATTTTGATTTATTGGGCGTACCGTCCAAATCAATCATGGTCTGATCAATGAGGTTTTGCTCAAAGATGGGAAAGCCCAGAATTTTCTCCGCTATGATGGTATTCACATTCTCGACGGCCTTGGCCACACCTTTCCCCATAAATGCCTTGCCACCATCCCTCAGTTCAACGGCCTCGTGTTCCCCTGTAGAAGCTCCTGACGGTACGGCTGCCCTGCCCAGGACGCCATTTTCGGTTATGACATCTACCTCAACGGTGGGATTTCCCCTTGAATCTAAAATCTGTCTGGCATGAACATTTAGGATGATACTCATTTTTTTGTCTTTAGGATTGCTCTTTAAGCCCGCAAATATACAAAAGCGGTGTTGGGCCTCCCTTTTTTTGACCGCTCCTTCCCTAAAAAATAACGATTTGATAAATCAATGTGCTCTTTTTTACGCACTCTTTATCAAATCAAAGAACTGGTAGAAGAGGTAATCGGCATCATGTGGGCCTGGCGATGCTTCTGGGTGATACTGTACCGAGAATACCTTGCCATTCCTCATCTTTAATCCGGCCACGGTTTGATCATTGAGATGTATATGCGTAATCTCAAGATCCTTGTTCGCCTCAGCCTCTTCCCGGTTCACCGCAAAACCGTGGTTTTGGGAGGTAATCTCACCCTTACCTGTCAAAAGATTCATTACCGGATGGTTGATTCCCCTATGCCCATGGTGCATTTTATATGTTGAGACCCCATTGGCCAAGGCTATAACTTGATGGCCCAAGCATATTCCAAACAATGGTTTTCCTGAGGCTATGATATTCTTGGTGGTCCCTATGGCATCCTTCAGTGGTTCTGGGTCTCCAGGCCCATTGGATACAAAATAGGCATCGGGTTTCCATGCCTCCATTTCCTTAAAAGTAGCGTTGTACGGAAATACCTTGACATGCGCGCCACGCTTGGTCAAGTTTCGTAGGATGTTTTTCTTGATACCAATATCCAAGGCAGCAATCTTATAGGGTGCCTTTTGATCCCCAACAAAATAGGGCTCCTTTGTAGAAACTTTGGAGGCCAGTTCAAGTCCCTCCATGCTGGGCACCTCTGCCAACTGTTTCTTAAGTCCTTCTATGTTGTCAACCTCCGTGGATATGACGGCGTTCATAGCCCCATTGTCCCTGATATAACTTACCAAGGCCCTAGTATCCACATCCGAGATGGCAAAAA
>JBFOLQ010000210.1:0-6835 GCA_040830145.1 Flavobacteriaceae bacterium
AGTGATCATTTTCAGGTTGTCCCAGTTCTTAATGTTTTGAAGTATTCTTATTTGATTGTTGTCTAAATCTAAAACTTCCAAAACATCAAATCTGGCTAATTCACTTGCTAAAAGTGTGTCAATTCGATTGTTCGATAAAAGAATTGTTCTGATTTCTTTTAACCTTGACAATTCATATGGGAACTCAGAAAATTTATTGTTCCTCAGATTAATTTTTTTCAATCGAGGATATTTTTCAAAAACTTCACTGGGAACACTTGTTAAGGATTGTCCTGATAAATCCAATTCTTCACGGGATTTATTAATGCCATTGGTAGAGGCACACGAAAAAAAGATTATAAATAACAGAACACATAAACCTCTCATTATTTCTTAGATTTTAAAACATTTATTAATACAGTTGGAAGCACATTGGTCATCAAAGGCCTTTCTTTATACCCTGGATTGGTTTTAGGGTGGTTCAACCACTTTTCTGCATCACCAAAGTATCTTGTTTGGCTAAATCCATTTTTCGCATAATACAAACCAGACTCGGCAGCAACTGAATTACCACCAGTTAGCACATTCCACCCTACTTCATCATGGATAATCCCCGTTATTGTCTTAGCTTCAAATTCTGTATTTGCAATTCCTGAAATATCCAAAAATAAGTCAAGAGTGGTTTTACCTGAACTGGGGAATAAGGTTTCCCATTGTACAGCATGTACAAATTCCTCAACAAGAGTTTGTTTAGTTTTTAAGGTCTTATCGACTTCCAATGAAGGGAATTGATCGCCCCAATCCAATGGTATTCTAATATCTCCACCAAAATCATTTACCTCGGTATATGTTCCTTCTTCATATATATCCAACTCCTCATCATATTCATCTGGACTTGACAACCCAGTATTAGGTCTAAATTCCGCGTCTGGACTGATCAGATTATCACTTACAGTATAGGTGTTTTTACTATTATGGAGTTTAGTAAATGCTTTATCAAAAGTTTTGGAATTCTTTCTTAATTGATAAATCAGATATCCTATTAACTCTTTTTCTTCAGCAGAAAGTCCATTTCCCCATTCTACCCTCATTCCGTCGGGATCAGCAAAAAGAACAGGATTGTTCATAGTATAGGTGTAGGTAGAGAAATCATAATATTTTTCAGATAAAGGGTCCATGTTCATCCATCTCCCTATACTGGCATCATAATTTCTGGCACCATAATCATGCCAATTCAATCCAAGCGATTCATCCAACTCCTTCCCATTGTAGGTCATGTAGTTGTTCTCCACCCCATTTACGTCCGTATTGAACCCTCTCATCTGCATGCCGAATGGATACGTATTACGCTCCATGACAATCTCGGTGGTCAACGGATCGTTGGTCACGTCTATGTCACCATCATTGTTATAATCACTGTACACAAGGCGGACTGTGCCGAGATTATCAAGGTAATTGTAGAAGTATCGGTATCCATCACCTTGCGGTTCCACATATCCTTCGGGGTGGACAAACTGGACCAGGCTCCCGTTCTCATAGATATATCCGTTGGCATAGTCCGTTGTTTCGGTAACACCATCTTTGGTCTTTTTCCTTTGTAGCTTGGTGCCCACGGCATCGTACACATAATCCAATGTCCCTGCCTTGGCTCCCGTAACGGTAACTTTTTCAGGAAGATTCAGGTGGTTGTACCCAATACCAGTGATTTTTTTGTTGGCATCACTGAGCATATTACCATTGGCATCATACGAATAATCATTACCAACCGTGTTGCCGTCCTTGAACCCATAGGATATGTTCCCGGAATCAGTGACGGACTTCAGCCTATTGCTATTGTCAAAATAACCATAGACCAACTTGTCCATGTCACCGAAGTTTGTGGCTACATCAATATCGGGCATCTCAACAATATGACCCTTTCTGTTCAATGACAACAAATTGCCGTTACGGTCGTATGTAATATTTGATACGGAATATTTATTGGCATCCCAAGCGGTGGCGGATTTTATCCTGTTGAGGGCATCGTACCCGTAGCGGTACCACCTCTGCGCCTGCCCTGAGCCTGTCGAAGGGTCATTGGCGGTGGTCCACTCTGTTTCGGCGATGTTACCATTGAACAAAGGCGTTCCACCATGGGATACGGTATTATAGCTTATCCCAAAATTGAACAGGTCATTGTCATCATTCTGATCTTGGTTGATGCTCTTCAACCATCCGCGAACAGTATATTTTAAATCAACGAGTTTTCCATTAACTAATTTACTACACGTTGCTCCAGAGAGGGCCCATTTTGCGGCCCCTAACGGACAAACGATTGATTAACACATACGAGATTAAAGGTTTTGGGTGAGTTCCTTAAATGGGATATGTTTTCTCAAAAAGAATGCGAGAGCACCACATTAAAAAGCCACCCTAGGTGGTGGCTTTTAATTTTAATCGTCATAATTGAGGTTTAAACTAATCAATCGCATCCAATAAACTTAAATCTTCCCAAATATCAACATAATTACCATCTTCAGCAATCAAAAAACGCCACCCGGCATCTAAGCCTAAGTAAGGTAATATTAACGGACACCATTTATCTAGATGTTCTACATGCAGCGGTTTGAAAAAATCAGGATCATCAGAGTATTCACCTGCCCATATATACCAACCTGTGGTGTCATCAGAAGGAAAATGCCTCAAGGCGTGTATTGGTTGAACACCATCTTTAACGCTATCTGATATTCCCACCTTAAACCCCTTAGGAGATTCTCTAAAAGAAGAACTGTATTTTAAACAGATATTTTTTTGCTTTTCTATTAGATCCATATTACTCTTCCTTTGTTCTGTTTTTAATAATTTTTTTCATTTTCTTAGAATATGCACTCATTTTACCACCTTGAATGTTAGAACATGTTTCACATTGAGGCTGAACAGCTTGAACAGAGCGCATCCTAGTTTTATCTATCGTCCCTGTATTATAATGCTCCTCAACAAGTGGAACCTTATGGTCCGCTCTCATCGTTGGACTGGTTCCTCCACAATCAACACAAGGTTGATTTTGGACAGATGCCCTTTGTGCAGGAGTTGTCGCATTATTTGGTCGTTTATAAATTTCATTTGTTACAGGAGCCTTATTTGACGTACTAGTATTTTTAGGACTAGTAGGAGTTTTGGTATTGGTAGACTTGTTATTGCTACTTGGCGATACCCTAGAGGCTTGAAAAGCGCTCATGGTCATAAAAGTGAGGTCAAGAATTGAAGTTCCGCCTTCCTTTAATTGAGAACTAAATTCATCCGTTCCTATGGTCGCAGTTTTTTCCCCATTTTTAGTAGCACCAACATTTGCTGTTGCCATTATTGCTTTCATCGCAAGGTTACCCATAAACCTGTTAAAGGCACTTGGCCCTTCGGGGGCATCCCCCGTTACCGTAACCCCATCCAATCTCTCAAGGGCAATATTATCCGTACTTGCTTGCTGAACATAAGCCACGTCCCGTATGGTTTCTTGTATAGCCAATAAACTATAAGGATTTGGTATAGGCATCATCCCATCAGGGTCGATAAAATAAGTAGGATTGTTAAATGCAAATGCATATGGTGAGAATCTACGCATCTCCTCGGCCAATGGGTCAATGTTCATCCACCTGCCAATCGCAGGATCGTAATTCCTTGCGGTAATGTCGTACCATCCCAATGACAAACCTTCCTGCAACTCATTTCCACCAAACTTCCAACGCTGTGCCAATGAATTTCCAAGGGACGATACATTATTGTTATATCCTCGATGAGATAATCCAAAAGGGTAATAGTTGTTCTCTTCGATTATCTCATTGGTAGTGTCGATACTTCCATTGCCATCAGCATCTGTGTACGAGAGCCGAATATTCCCCAAATGATCTAAATATTGGTACACATAATCAAATCCTCCCGAACCATTGGGTGTAACATATCCCTCTTCATGGTCAAAGAACTGCAAGACACCATTTTCATAGATATAGTTTCCGGCATAGTCTACCGTGGAGCCCGTACTGACAACCTTTCGCAATTTGACGCCATCGGCATCATATACGTAATCGACAGTACCGCCATCGGAACTGTTGATGGTCACTTTGGTGGGCAGTCCCAGATGGTTATAACTTATCGATGTTATCCCTTTATTCGCATCGAACGTTAAGTTTCCGTTCGGATCATATACATAATCATCCCCTGCGGTGTTTCCATCCTTGAAACCATAACCAATATTACCTGTATCGGTCACTTTCATGAGCTTGTTGCTCATACCTGAATTGGCATACTGGTAATCAAGTACATCCATATTGGCAAAGGTGCTTCCATCTTGCCACCCATTTCGGGTAAGTGACATGATATTGCCCACCTTGTCATACGAAACATCCAATAGGTTGTAGTTCCCGGAGCTTGCATATCCGGCGGTCAACCTATTGAGGGCATCATATTGGTAGGAGTAGGACCTTTTGGTATCATCATTGCCCGTTTTCCAGAAGGTCTCACTGATATTGCCGTTGTAGAGCGCACTTGCTCGTGAGGCGTTCTCAGTAACGGTGTTGTAGTTGATGCCAAAGGCAAAGAGGTCCTTTGGTTCGTTCGTTTTTTGTAACTGTGCGGGGTCGTTTATCTGTTTGAGCCATCCGCGAACGGTATAGGTATAATCCACCGTCTGTAGGCCGCTGGTGGTACCATAGGAGTCACCTTTTTCACCACCCACCTTCTTTTGGGTAAGTTGGCCAAGCGCATCGTATTGGTTATGGACGATCAGTTCGCCCCCAGTACTATCCACATCGGGGTCAATAAAGAGTTCGGCCCCGCCCTGCAATTCACTATCGGTCACGGTAATACTGGCAGTGGCCGTCCGGCTATTGGTCACAGTCTCCCCATCAATGATCATATGGGCCTCCACCGAGGTGCTGGAACAGCTGGTCATGGTGGCATCGTTGCCCACACATTGGGTCTGGGCCAACAGCCGTCCCACAGCATCGTATTCAAAGAAGTCCAAGGTCACCACGGTGTTCTCCTCCCCTTCGGCTCCGCTCAGGATACGGGTATGTACGGTACGTATCCTATCCGGTCTTCCGCTAAAGTCCAATTTTGATTCGGTCACGTCCACAGTGCCAAGGTACGTATTTTTGGCATAGGTGTAAATAGGCCTTGCCTTGGTATCGTACCATGTGGCGGTGGTGATCCAGAAGTCCCCCTCGTCAGTCAACACCTTTACCTTGCTGCCCGTGGGCAGTCCCTGGGTACGGCCGTCAACGGCCTGCTCAAAAACATCCCCGTCAGGGGCCACGGCCTCCGATAGATCGCTATGATCGTCATAATAAGTAATGGTGAGCACCTCCGTCAATTGGGCCAATTTGGCATCTTCCTCTGTGGGGCTGTACGGATAGGCATCATTGCTATACCCCACCTGTATGCCTCCATTGGCAAAGTCCCCCTCCGGGTCCTCCCATAGGGTGATATGGTCATCAACCTCGCTTTGCAGGGCCACTCTGGTGGTACCTTCCGGCACTGTGGTAGTCCCCGTATAGGCCACCCGTCCATGGGCATCGTATTTCGTAAATAGCCACTGATCGTTATCAGTTTCCTGGGCCCTCATGTTAGCATCCTGGGTCATGATCGGCTGGTCTAAAGTGTTGTATACAATGTATTCCCACCCCTTTCCGGGCAGCTTTTTTTCCACCAAACGGTTGTGGTCATCGTACACGTATTGATAGCCCAAATGGTCCATATTGGTATTGAGTTCGGTGAGGGTGGCGGTATTCCCCTCCATCTTGGGGGGCAGCACATAGGTCAGGTTACCGTAATCATCGTACACATAATAGGTATCATGGGGTTCGGCTTCGCTCACCGACCCGTCTTCATGGGTAACATCGGCATAGGTGCGCTTGAGCACCACCTGTCCCTGTTTGTTGGTGAATTCCTCGGTGGTGTGTAATTTGGTGTTCCCTCCCGGATGGTTCTCATCCTTGGTAATGGTCATACCAAGTTCCCCTACTGCATAGTGTTCGGGCAGGGTGGCATTGGTACCAGTATGGAGTTGTAGGGTGGGTGTGTAGGTAGTG
This sequence comes from Flavobacteriaceae bacterium, assembly GCA_040830145.1. Classification (GTDB taxonomy): domain Bacteria; phylum Bacteroidota; class Bacteroidia; order Flavobacteriales; family Flavobacteriaceae; genus JBFOLQ01. Next base: position 6,042 of record JBFOLQ010000210.1, read on the forward strand.
CCCATAACCGTAATCAGCACATGAAACATACGCACCTGGTCACCGGCATTCGTATGATGGCCAAATTCAATGCTATGGTCTTCCCCATTGGGGTTCAGGGCCCAGTCGGCCCCTGGGGCGGCCTGTTTCAGCACCCGGTCCAAGGGGGAGGGCTCAAATAGCTTTTCAGAATAGGGGTTGACCATGGTCTCAGTAAAATCCGCCCCATATACATTATGGTCTTTATAATAGGTGGCCGTCCGTCCTGCCTGGTCCCCTCCCTTAAAATCACCGTGGGAACTGAGGGGCATGGGCATGGGCAACCATTCCTTGTCCATTCTACCTAAATCGTCATAGGCCATATGTGTCACAATATCATTTCCCAAGGGTGATTGCCGTACGGCATTTTGTTGTACGGGCCGACCCAGGCCATCAAAATAGGTAATCTCCTGTACATAGTCCCCACTGTCCAGAAACTTAGTCATGGGAACCACACTTACTGGGCGTTGGTAGGTACGGACATAGGTATAGTTATGCCCCACATAATTTCCCGTATAGGGTACACTCCCGGTTGCGCAGGAATTAGAGCCACCGCCCCCTCCCGTACAATCATTTGTGGATGAGGCTATGTCAGGACATAGGTCATCGCTATTGGCCACATAGCCTGTTGGAGCCTCACAGAGAAGGGCACTTCGGACATTGGGATCTCCGAGTCCATCGCCAGCACCATTGTTCTCGAGATCGGCGTACCAATACCGTGGCTGTGGGTTGTTGGGATCGTTCAAATCAGGGCAATGATCAATGGCGGTATTGTC
>JBFOLQ010000211.1:0-3120 GCA_040830145.1 Flavobacteriaceae bacterium
CATTGACCAAGGTTCCCCAAGCCCAATGGGGCTTTCCCATAATCTGAAGTATATTATTTAGGGTCATTTTGGGAGGCATGGAGAGTCCGTTCCTTATTTCCTTGGGCCGAAAACCAAATGAAGGGGTATCACAGAGCAATACCAACACTTGATTTCCTGCGGCTTCCGCCCTGTTGATCATATCATTACGTACCCACTCCTCCGCCGGATGGTACAACTGAAACCATGCCCTGCCCTCTGTAATCTCCGCAATACGCTCTATACTACTGGTGGTCACGGTACTCAACACAAAGGGAATATTGTGTTCAAAGGCCGCCTTCGCCAGAATCTCGGCCGCCTTGGGCCACATGAGGCTCTGCAACCCAACGGGTGCCACCCCAAAGGGGGCATCGTACACTTGCCCAAAAAGTTCGGTCCTTAAATCGGCTTGACCATACCCATCCAGATAACGGGGTGACAACTGCACTTCCCTAATCTCTTCCGTATTTCTCCGTAAGTTCCGTTCACTGTTGCATCCACCATCCAAATATTCAAAGGCAAACCGCGGCACCCGTTTTCGAGCCTTTTCCCTGAGGTCATCAATTGTAGGGTACTTGCCATTATAGCTTGTTTTTAACCCTCTACCCATATTTATTCCTTTATTGCATGTTTGGCCACACGCATTCCCATGGTCTCATATCTATGGACCATGGGCCGTAGGCGCTTTTTAAAATTGTCCCAATCCTTTGCCTCCTTAGGGGACCAAACCACCTCTGACAATGCGGTCATACGTGGTAGGGTCATATAGTGGACATTGTCAGGTGTATTGATATACTCTGTCCACACATTGCCCTGGGCCCCCAGAACGAATTGTTGCTCATCTTCAGTCAACTCACTGGGCATGGGCTCGTACGCATATACGGTTTGTACGGGAAGATACCCCCCTATAGCCAATGGCTCATGCTCCTTGTCCTCTGATTGATAGTAATCAAAATAACAATGGGAAGTGGGTGTCATGATTACATCATGTCCCTGTTTGGCCGCCTCTACGCCCCCCTTGGTACCGCGCCATGACATCACTGTGGCGTTGGGGGCCAATCCCCCCTCTAAGATCTCATCCCAACCAATAATGCGTTTCCCCTTTTCATTCAGATATTTTTCCATTCGCCGTACAAAATAACTCTGTAGTTCATGTTCGTCCCGTAGTCCCTCATCCTTTATACGTTTCTGACAATTGGGACAGCGTTCCCAGCTATCCTTGGGACACTCATCGCCCCCAATATGTATATAGTTTGATGGAAATAGGGGGATAACCTCATCCAAGGCCCCTTGTAAAAACTCATAGGTAAACTCCTTTCCGGCGCAGTACACATCATGTTGAACACCCCATGTCTCCTGAACTATTTTAGGGGTTCTCCCACTTTGTAGTTTTCGGGAAGCATCCGATATCATATCGTTGAACACCTTGGTCGGTTCATTTGGGAAACAACTCAACTCCGGGTATGAGGCAATGGCTGCCTGGCTATGGCCCGGAAGCTCAATTTCAGGAATGACCTCTATGTGCCGCGAGGTCGCATAGGCCACTATTTCCTTAATATCATCCTGGGTATAGAAGCCACCATACCTTTTATTATCATTTGCCGTACCGGGATGGTGGCCTACAATGGTCCCATTTCTATAGGCCCCTACCTCCGTAAGTTTGGGATATTTTTTGATTTCAATACGCCAACCTTGGTCCTCTGTCAAGTGCCAATGAAAGCGATTCATCTTGTGCATGGCCATAAGGTCTATGAACTGCTTTATAAATTTCTTGGGAAAGAAGTTACGGGCCACATCCAACATCATTCCCCGATAGGCAAACCTAGGATAATCTTCAATGGACACAGCAGGAATGGTAATCTCTTTGGACCCCGTATCGGTGGACTGAATCGGTAACAACTGCCCCAAGGTCTGTATACCATAAAAGACTCCCGTGGGTGTTTTTCCCGATATGGTGATGCCATCGTAAGCCACCTGTAATCGATATCCCTCATCGTGTCCAATGGTTTCATCAAGTCGCAAGGTAATTACATGGGAACCCCCTTCCTGTGTCTCATTCCCATACTCCAACCCATGTCCAGAGGCCATACTGAGCATGCTGGCCAAAAATATCCCTTCATTGGCCAAGCTTTCCGGTCCCTGTACCAACGTTTTCCCATTGACCAAAAACCGACCTTCCGTCATATCAATTTGTGCGGGTTTGGGAGTTATATAATAGTCCGTTTCACTATTCTTGGTACTCTTATAGGGGTTGTTGCATGCCCCCAGTAGAAATACCAAAATCCATACTCTTGATATTGCCTTATGCCACTTCATGTCCATTATTTTCCGGTTTCAAAGATTTTTTTCATCAACAGCCATTTTTCCCCCGGTTTCGCCATGGGCAATGCTTGTTGATACTTCCACATCAAGTGTTCCCATTCACTTACAATAGGGTTTTTGGCATCCATTGATTCCTTCTCCCCAAAACTAAACGAATCCTCAACCTCCAGCATCATGAACAACCGGTTTCCAATTCTATATATCTCCATTACCAAGATACCTGCTGCATGGATACTTTCCAAGATCTCGGGCCATACTTTTTTGTGATATTCTTCGTATTCCGCTATCATTCTTGGATCGTTCTTGAGATCCAATGCCAGGGCATATCGTTTCATATGTATACAGTTTGTGGAAATCGGTATGTTATACGTTGAAGGCCCGTATACATACATTTCCATTTACACTTCCATAAAGCTTACGCAACATGCTGTTCCCTATAGGTTCGATACCCATAGAGGGCCACTACCATAAAACAGACAAGGGGCAGTACAAAGGAAAAGTTCACCTCGGGAACCCCCAAAATCCGTGAATCGGCATAACCTGGTCCCCCCACATCCAGAATCATTCCCTGTAATATGGGCATAAAGGCCCCACCTACAATGGCCATGACCAAAAATGCCGAGCCCGCTTTGGCATCATCACCCAGACCTCCCAACGCAATTCCATAAATGGTGGGAAACATCAGGGACATACAAAAAGAGATTAGGACCAGACTATACAATCCGCCCATTCCCTCTATAAAAATTGTTCCCAAACAGCATAGTATGGCCAACAAGGCCA
>JBFOLQ010000212.1:0-17443 GCA_040830145.1 Flavobacteriaceae bacterium
AGTGGCCGTACACTATACTTGTGAGCTGAAGTATGATGGGGCCTCCATCAGCCTTACCTATGAAGATGGTAAATTGGTACGGGCCGTGACCCGTGGCGATGGGTTTCAAGGCGATGATGTCACAACCAATATCAAGACCATTAAATCGGTACCCTTGCAATTAAAGGGGGATTATCCACCGAAGTTTGATATTCGCGGGGAGATTATCCTGACCTTGGAAGGGTTTGCCAAAATGAATCAAGAGCGTATGGCCCAAGGGGAGGAACCGTACATGAATCCACGAAATACGGCCTCTGGAAGTCTTAAGCTCCAAGATAGTGCCTTAGTCGCCCAACGTCCCCTGGAATGCCTATTGTACAGTATTGTGGGGAATGACCTTCCCATGGGAACCCAATTTGAGATGTTGCAAAAGGCCCGGGATTGGGGCTTTAAGGTGCCGGTGGTGGCCCAATTGTGCAAATCTACCGAAGAAGTCCTGCAGTTTGTGGAACACTGGGATGCCCACCGACATGATTTACCCTACGAGACCGATGGAGTGGTGGTGAAGGTAAATGACCTTCAACAACAGGAAGAATTGGGCCATACGGCCAAGGCGCCACGTTGGGCCATGGCATATAAGTTCAAGGCCGAACAAGCATCCACCGTTTTGGAACGAATCAGTTATCAGGTTGGGCGCACGGGGGCGATTACCCCAGTGGCCAACCTACAACCCGTACTATTGGCCGGGACTACCGTAAAACGGGCCTCCCTTCACAATGCCGACCAGATTGCCAAGTTGGATATCCGGGAAGGGGATACTGTTTTTGTGGAAAAGGGCGGGGAGATCATTCCCAAGATCATTGCGGTGGATATGGCCAAACGTCCAGACCATTCAATTCCCACGCAGTACATAGAATCCTGTCCGGAATGTGGGACGCCCCTATTGAGAAAAGAGGGTGAGGCCCAGCATTTTTGCCCAAATGACTTGGGGTGTCCACCCCAGATTACGGGCCGAATCCAACATTTTATAGCGCGCAAGGCAATGGATATCGAGGGATTGGGTGCCGAGACCGTAGAGCTGCTTTTTAAGGAGGGACTCATTGGAAACTATGCAGATCTGTATAAATTGACAGTGGAACAAATCATTCCCTTGGAGCGCATGGCCGAAAAATCAGCCGAGAATCTGGTCAATGGGGTGGAAGCTTCCAAGGCCATTCCCTTTGAACGGGTATTGTTTGCCTTGGGTATTCGATACGTAGGGGAGACGGTGGCCAAAAAATTGGCCAAGGCCTATAAGCATATAGACGCCTTGATGGAGGCTGATTTTGAACAGTTGGTTGCCGTGGATGAAATTGGGGAACGGATTGCCCAAAGTGTGCTGGAATTTTTTGCAGACCCAGGGAACAGGACCCTAGTGGACCGTTTACGTGGGCATGGGCTACAGTTTTCCCTGTCTGAGGAACAATTGCAACAGCAGACCGAAACCTTGAAGGGGCAGACCTTTGTCGTGTCAGGCGTGTTTGAAAAGATAAGTAGGAATGAACTTAAGAAACTCATAGAGGACAACGGGGGAAAAGTGGCCTCTTCCATTTCCTCAAAGACCAGCTTCGTGGTGGCCGGGGCCAATATGGGCCCCAGTAAAAAGGCCAAGGCCGAAACCCTTGGGGTACCTATCATAGGGGAGGATGGGTTTTTGGGGATGATCGAACATAACACTTGACCCCAACTGATACTAAGAACCATCGACACTTGATAACAAATACTACCAACCGATTTTGGGCCCTTTTGCTGACCAGTATGGCCTTCTTATTCAGAAGAAGAAGGTACCGAAAATGGTTTTGGGTTCCCTTGATTATTATTGCCATAGGTTTTTTGATGCCCCAAAAAATGGTGGTTCCTGTGGAAGGGGCCACGACCAAGGACTGGGCTTCTGATTCATTTTGGGCCTATCCCTGGGGAAGTAGTATTACCCATAAGGGCATTGATATCTTTGCCGATAGGGGCAAGTTGGTGCTTTCGGCCACACATGGCATTGTGGTGTATGTCCATGAAGGGGGAAAAGGGGGGCGGTCGGCCATGGTGTTGGGCCCTAAATGGCGGTTTCATTATTACGCCCATATGGACCGGGTGGATACGTTCCCGTTTCAACCGGTCGGCCCTGGCACCCCACTTGGTTTGGTAGGGGATACGGGTAATGCCAAGGGCAAACCACCCCACTTGCATTACGCCATTACCACACCCTTCCCTTATTTTGGACTTTGGGACAAGGAAGCGGTGCAAGGTTGGAAAAAGATATTTTACCTAGATCCCGATCAATGGTTGCGAAATTGACCAAATGGGTTTTCCCATCATTTACCGACATATCCATTTAGAGCCTGTTTAAGATTTTGTGATTAGAGTTGTTATAGGTCATTTTTGGTGCGGAATGAGGCAAAATTTTTAAGCATAGCCGTAGCTACGGTTCAAAATTTTAACAAAATAAAGCCCAAAAAGGGGCATAAGAAAATAATTGACAAAATCTTAAACAGGCTCTTAGTATGACCGCACCTGAAAACCATACACTTTTTATGCAAGCCCTTTCGTTGGAAAGTCCACCCCGAAATTGGTCCCAACCCTTAAGGGCCCTTTGGTATGATGCCAACGGGGATTGGGAGTCAGCGCACAATATTGCACAGGATTTACACACGCCCATGGGCAGTTGGATCCATGCCTACCTACATCGTAAGGAAGGGGATGATTGGAATGCAGGGTACTGGTATCGGAGGGCGGGGAGATCTTTTTTCCAAGCGTCATTGGAGGATGAATTCAATGCGTTGGTAAAAGCCGGTATCGCATCGGGATAAGGGCTAACGGCCCTTAGGTCCCATTTTTACCCAATCCGGCAAAAAAATCAATGGCGCGCTGTTCGGCATAGGTGGGTCCCTTTTTGCCCCAAAAGCCCACATGTCCCCCAAAATGTGGGGTTTCAAGAAACAATTTGGGATTGTCCCTAGCCTCCTTATAGGGATAGCACGCAGGGCCCAGGAAGGAATCGTTTTTCGCATTGATGATAAGACTGGGGACGTCTATGCCTGACAAAAATTGCCTGCAACTGCATTTTTTATAATAGTCCAGGGCATCGGTAAAACCGTGTGCCTTACTGGTATAGATATCATCAAAATCCTTCAGCGTTTGAATGGATTTGATGGCTTCCTTGGTTATTCGTTCGGGGAACATCTGTTGTTTTTTTCGCAATTTGGCCAGGAGCTGCCTTTTAAAATGCCATGAATAGGCCTTATTCTTCGGCTTTAAGAGCTCAATACAGGCACTGTGGAGCTCACAGGGCACGGAAATACCCACCGCACCTTTTACCTGGAGAGGGATTTCAGAACCTTCCCCCAAGTATTTTAGACAGAGGTTGCCACCAAGGCTATACCCCAAAATATAAATGCTCTCATAGATATTTTTGGCGATGATATGCCCGATCACGGTCGTTATATCCTCTGTGGCCCCAGAATGGTACGATCGGTACTTTAGATTGGGAGTGCCACTACACCCTCGTAGGTTAATGGCACAGGCATCAAGGCCACTTTGGTTGGCGTGTTTGGCACTTCCCAATATATAGGCTCTTTGGGCGTTGCCTTCCAATCCATGGAGCAAGAGCACCACTTTTTTGGAAGGATTGCGGGGCATGCTCCAATCCAAGTCGATATAATCACCATCGGGCAAAGGCAATCGTTCCCGGTTTTGGGATATCCCATAAACCTTTTTTAGGGTGCCCGCATAAATGGTCGATGCGTGGCCATTTTGCCAAAACAAAGGAGGGCGGTATGAGGAGGGGAGAAGGGGCACGGTTGTATGGGTGGAATCCTGGGTCAGCTATAGCACCATGGGATAGGTTTACAATAGAGGTTTATACCATTTCATGGCAATCATAGTAGTCCAAGACATTCCTCACAAAAGTTTTTTTCTAAAGCACACACTATTTTTGACCCCTTGGTAGGGACCGTAGTTGGGAATGACCTCATACCCACTTTTGTTATATAGATTTATGGCCTCTTCCTGCCGCAATCCTGTCTCTAGCACACAGTATCGGTATCCCAATTCCTTGGCCCAATTTTCCAATTGGTGCAGTACTTGGCTGGCCAATCCCTTTTTTCTTTGGGTGGGCGATACGAACATACGTTTGATTTCCATGGATTTTTGGTTGAACTTTTTAAGGGCACCACAGGCTACCGGGGTATCTTCCATATATAATACGATTACATGTTGAAGCCCTTGTAAACCGTTGAATTGATGGTAAAAATCGTGTTCATCCCCATCGACCACGGTGAGGTAGGCATCCAACTTTTCTACCAGGGAAATAAAATCTGGGTTGGAGAAATCGGTCCTGAGTAAATCAAAGGTCATTTTTACATCAATAAAACTAGCATCAATACCGCGCAACATCCTATTCATCTTCAATTACATCTTCAATTGGTCAAAGCATAAAAGGTAAGATACCCAAAAAGACTGCAACCCTCCAAAGAAGGGGATTGATTCAGCTTTTATTTCAAATTACCTGACCAATTGACTTTTTGCCACTCTAAATTCCATAAATGCGAGGGTACGTACAAGTATGATTCCCGTTAACATGTAAAGCCATCCCGCATTAGTGGTTTTCGTTCCTGTGATAGATTGCCCAGTCAATGGATAAACAGCAATATATCAGATTTGTAATGGCAATTCCCTTTAAGAATATTCCTGGATTTTTATCAATTCTAAAATAACAGTAAAAATCATAAATTGCAAAAAGACCGGGTAGTGTGGCAAGAAAAAATAGTGTTGGTTTGGGAATTCCAAAAATTCTTCCCCATTTGGCCAAAACAATTCCCAAAGGAATAGCTGATGGGATTGCTCCAAATCCATCAATTTGAAATCGTTTTTTTGGATGGATGTTTCCCCGCTCTTTAACCCGTCCAAGTGTCCTTGTTTTGGTTGGGCATTGTTTGTTTGATATGTTCATACGGTTATTGAAACGCCTTTGCCCGTAGGTGGGGCAACAGCATCAAAATAAAAATCCACCCGTCCCAAATTGATGCCATAACAGCCCACTTGATTGACCAAGGTAGTCTTGCCCAGCGCGTTTTGCACCACAGTGGGTTCCTCTAAAAAAGTATGTGTATGTCCTCCGATGATAAGGTGGGTGTGGTTGGTGTTTCTTGCCAGTCCCATATCGCTGGGTTTGTCCTCATTTTTATAATCATATCCGAGATGGGAAAGGCATATGATGAGATGGCATTTCTCTTTTTCCAACAATATCCTTTCCATATCCTGGGCCACCTCATATGGATGTAGATAAACGGTTTCCTTATAATGTTTCTGACTGACCAGTCCCTTGAGTTTTATTCCCAATCCATAAACGCCGATTCTGATACCATCCCTTACATATAGGTTGTACGGCTTTACATGCCCGTCCATAACGGTGTTGCTAAAGTCATAGTTGGCCGATAGAAGTTGGAACTTGGCATGTGGTAATTGTGCCAACAATCCCTCAATACCATTATCAAAATCGTGATTTCCAATGGTGGCGGCGTCATACCTGAGCATGCTCATGAGCTTAAATTCAAGCGCTCCCCCATAAAAATTGAAATAGGGGGTTCCCTGGAAAATATCACCGGCATCGAACAAGAGGGTATTGGGATTCTCATGCCGTATCCGTTGTACCACGGTGGCCCTGCGGGCCAAGCCTCCCTGGTCCGCATACCTATGGTGGGTTGTGGGAAAGGGGTCTATATGACTGTGTACATCGTTGGTGTGCAAAATGGTGATGTGGCCCTTGGAAGGACGGTTACAGGAGTGTAGGGCCCAACCGCCACAGCCTGTATAGGCAGTGGCCGCCAGGGAATTGGTCAAAAATCCTCTTCGGTTCATGGACTTGTTTTTATAAATCGGTCGTCAACCCGTGGGGTTAAGGTGTCCACCTTTGTGAAATAATCCACCAGCGCATTTCGAATCAAATAGCCGGTGTCCGTTGTGCCTGTCATTCCCTTGAAAAAAACCATGTCATCCCCACCGGATACCAAATAATTGGAGGTGGCCACATGATAAGTCCTTTGTTCCTCAAATGGTTTTCCCTGTATGGACAATGATTTGATTGCATGATTGTTATCAAGGATTACTTGCATTTTTGATATGGGATGGGCGCGTTTTGATTTGACGAGGTATTCCACCATTCCCAGTACGGCTTTCCCCGGCAATTGCACCACAACAATACTGTTTTCAAAGGGCATTACTTGGTAGGCCGTGCGGGTATTGACATCCCCCTGCGGGATATCGGCCCGAATGCCTCCATGGTTCATCAGGACAAAGTCAATGGCGTGCCCAGTCATTTCCTTGTAAATGGGATTGGCCTGATCAAAGATGGCGTCAACCAGCAGATTTCCTGCAGAGGTATTGAGGTCCCCATCTGTCTTCGTGATATCATAGGGAGCATAGGCCAGTGGGGCATCAAGTACCTCATTGATACGGGTGCGGTAGGGGGCTACAAATTTTTCCACAGCGTCCACTCCCTTAATGGTACTGTCCATCAAAACTTCTTCGGCCTGTATGGAAGTCAGGGTTTTCTTTTGACCCTCCCTACACGATATAAGACCAATAAATGTTATAAATACAACAAAATGTTTTATTTTTAAATGCATAATCCTTTTTATCTTGGTCCCGATTTAGTGATGGGATATATTTACATTTGTACAAATGTAAAATTACATGTTTAAGGGAATAAAAGATAAATTTAAGCAGCGTTCCGCCCTTAAATTTTTCAAACGGGAGATTGATAAGCCCATCACGGCGCCCAAAAGAAAGAAAGGTATTGCTTCGGTAGGGTGTATTGTTGATATTGATACGTTTGAGGATACCAACGTATTTTATGAGCTTGTGGAGGAATTTTCCCTGAGGCCCAATGCGGTAAAGATCATTGGGTATAAAAAGGAGTACGACAAGAATTCCCCCTATTCAACTCCAGTTTTTTCCAATAAGGATTTGGGTTGGAACGGGGATATTGAAAATAGTTACGCACTGGAATTCTTGGGAAGGGAGTACGATCTTTTGATCAATTATTTTGATGGGGACAATTTGATGATGCAGCTTTTGAGCCTGAAGACAAGGGCCAAGATACGGGTCGGTTTTAAAACGGTGGACAAACGGTTGAACGATTTGATACTGGATGTACCGTATACCGATTTCAAGATGTTTAAACAAGAACTGAAAAAATATTTGAAGGTTTTAAAAGAGTTGGATTGATGAAGGAATTGTTGGGCACTGGAGTAGCATTGGTAACACCGTTTTCTGAAGATGGGAGTGTGGACACCCGGGCTTTGGCCGCGGTTGTGGAGCATTGTATTGCGGGAGGGGTTGACTATTTAGTGGTGTTGGGCACCACCGCCGAATCCGCTACCTTGGAAGCACATGAAAAACAATTGGTCATAGATACCGTTGTTTCTGCAAATGCAGGTAGGTTGCCTTTGGTGTTGGGCATTGGGGGAAACCATACCGCATCCTTGATAAAAGAGCTTACCACTAGGGATTTGGAGGCTTTTTCAGCCATTTTATCCGTATCACCCTACTATAATAAACCAACCCAAGAGGGAATTTACCAACACTTTGGGGCATTGGCCGAGGTGTCTCCCAAGCCCCTCATTCTATACAATGTGCCAAGCAGAACGGGCAGCAATATGCTACCGGCCACCGTACTTCGTCTGGCGGAGGATTTTGGGAACATAGTGGCCATCAAGGAGGCCTCGGGTGACCTCGTGCAAATTCAGGAGATCATTGACCAAAAACCCAATCAATTCTTGGTCATATCGGGTGACGATCTCAACGCTTTGCCTACCGTACTGGCCGGGGGAGCCGGGGTTATATCGGTACTGGGCCAAGGCCTACCAACAGAGTTTTCCAATATGGTCCGCTTGGCCTTGAACAAAGCCTCGGACGAAGCCTATGATATGCATTATGCCCTTTTGGAAGGCATGCACCTCATTTTTGAGGAAGGCAATCCGGCGGGAATCAAATCATTGCTTTCCACCTTGGGATTGTGCGGCCCGCATGTACGTCTCCCCTTAGTGGCGGCTAGCTCCGATTTGCAGGAGAAAATCCGTCGTTTTGTGCAGCCCTTTGCCCATGTGGCCGTTTAGCCGTATCAAAAAGTTTCGTTAAAACTTTGGTCCCCGCTTTAAAAAGCAGGTTTCGGAGCGTACTTTCGTAGGGATATCCATTTTTTTAATCCATCCGTAATCCATACTTTTGCAAAATGTTTTTTAAGATGCGAACTGCAGCCATAGCTTTGTTTACGGCTTTTTTTATGCTTTCATGTAGCGAGTACCAAAAGGTATTGAAGACTACGGAGGTGAAGCCCAAGTATGACCTTGCAGAGAAATTGTACAAGGAAGAGGATTACAAAAGGGCCAATCGTCTTTTGGAACAGATTGCCCCTAAATATATTGGCAAGCCGCAGGGGGAACGGGTCATGTTCTTTTTTGCAGATACCTATTACCAAATCCGGGACTATAATACAGCGGGGTATCAATTTGAGCGGTTTATAAAATCGTACCCCAACAGTGATAAAGTGGCCGAAGCCACATTTATGGGGGCCAAATGCTATTACAAACTGTCCCCTTCACATTCATTGGATCAAACGGACACGGATAAGGCATTGGTGAAGTTACAGAACTTTATCAACGCCTATCCGGAATCAGAGTTTTTTACGGAGGCCAATAGTATGGCCCAGCAATTGACGACCAAAAAGGAGCGTAATGCCTAAGAGATAGCCAAACAGTTCAATAAGATTGGTGCCTTTGACTATACCTTCCTGACCCCAGCCGTTACGGCCTTTGACAATTTTATCCAGGATTATCCTGGGTCCATTTACCGGGAGGATGCCCTCTTTTACAAGTTTGATTCAGCCACACGTTTGGCGATCAATAGTTTTGAGCACCTCAAAAAAGACCGTGAACAGAATGCAAGGGCGGCCTATAGCAACCTTAAGAAACAATTTCCCAATACCAAGTATGAAAAGGATGCGCAAAAGCTCCTGGCCAAATTGCAACGGGAAATATATGGACGAACCAAAGAAGCAAAGTAATTTTACCCGATATTCCTATGACCGATTTAAAGAATTCAAAAGCGCCCGTATCAACCGTGACCGTGAACAGGAACGAGTTTGACGATAAGACGGACAACATCTACGAGGCCATTTCCATTACTGCAAAAAGGGCCATACAGATCAATTCGGAGATCAAAAAGGAGCTCTTGGAAAAGTTAGAGGAATTTGCCACCTATAACGATAGCCTTGAGGAAGTTTTTGAGAACAAGGAGCAGATAGAAGTGTCCAAGTTTTACGAAAAGTTGCCCAAACCCCATGCATTGGCCATTGAGGAATGGCTCATGGACAGGATTTACTATCGAAATACCGAGAAGGACACACAATAGGGATGCTACGCGGCAAGAACATCCTTTTGGGAATTACCGGGGGTATCGCCGCCTATAAGACCACTTTTCTGGTTCGCCTGTTTGTGAAGGCCGGTGCCCGGGTCAAGGTCATTTTAACCCCCAGTGCCGCATCCTTTGTATCACCCCTTACCTTGGCCACACTTTCCAAAAATCCCGTGGTCACCAATTTTGTAAAGGAGGAAGAGGGGACCACTGATTGGAACAACCATGTTGAAATGGGACTTTGGGCCGATGTGATGCTCATTGCCCCGGCAACTGCACACACCCTGTCAAAAATGGCCAACGGGGCGAGTGATAACCTTTTGTTGGCCACCTATCTTTCCGCCAAATGCCCTGTTTTTGTGGCCCCAGCCATGGATTTGGATATGTATGGGCATCCCACCACCAAAAAATCACTGGAGACCTTGGAGTCCTATGGGAATAAGGTAATCCCCGTGGGAAAGGGCGAATTGGCAAGTGGACTCCATGGAGAGGGACGGATGGCAGAGCCAGAGGAAATTCTCCAATACATTGAGGGTTTTTTGGAAGACCGTGCTCCCTTAAAGGGTACCAAGGTGCTCATAACTGCCGGTCCCACCTTCGAAGCCATTGATCCGGTACGATTTGTGGGCAATCATTCCTCGGGAAGAATGGGATTTGAATTGGCCAAAAGTGCGGCCAGCATGGGCGCAAGGGTACTATTGGTCAGTGGCCCTTCACATTTAACGGTGGAGGATGAAAATATAGAGTTGGTCCGGGTGGTGTCGGCCGAGGAGATGTACCAAGCGGCCCACACGCATTTTGATACGGTTGATATTGCCATTTGTGCAGCGGCCGTGGCAGATTATAGGCCCAAAAAGGTGGCGGCGCAAAAGATAAAGAAAAAAGGGGAAGTACTGAGCTTGGAGCTGGAGCGCAATAAGGACATCTTGGAATCACTGGGGCAAAAAAAGAAAAACCAGTTTCTGGTCGGATTTGCCCTTGAAACGGAGAACGAACTTGAAAACGCCAAAGGCAAGCTCAAACGCAAGAACTTGGACGCCATTGTGCTGAATTCATTAAATGACAAAGGGGCCGGATTTGGCACTGCGACCAATAAAATCACCTTTGTGGACAAGAATTTCAATATTACGCCGTTTGACTTAAAGACAAAGGCTGCCGTGGCCTTTGATATTCTCGAACAGATCATCGCGTTGCGCAATGGGTAAAAAACTACTGATCCTAGGGGTCTTTTTGATAACGGTGGGCCTCTCTGGCCAAGAACTGAATTGTACCGTTACGGTCAACTCCGATCAGGTATCCCAAACCAACCAACAAGTGTTCAGAACACTGGAGCGTGCCTTGAATGATTTTGTCAACAAGACAAAATGGACGAACAAGGTCTATAAGGAAAATGAACAGGTCAATGCCCAAATGTTCATTACCATTACGGAGTATGAATCGGACCGTTTTAGTGGAAATATTCAAATCCAATCGTCCCGGCCTGTATATAACACCTCGTACAACACGCCCATTTTCAACTACAAGGATAATGACTTTAATTTCCAATATGTTGAATTTCAGCCTCTGATATTCAACGAAAACACCTATGAATCCAACTTGATAAGTGTAATGGCGTATTACGCCTATATTGTTTTGGGGTTGGATGCGGACACCTTTGCCTTGGAAGGGGGGAACGAGTATTTTAGAAAAGCACAGAATATCGTGACCCAGGCGCAGGGCGGTAACTCGGCCGGATGGTCCCAGACCAGCGATCGAAGCAGGTTTGAATTGATAGATAACCTTCTTTCCAATACCTATCGTGAATACCGTGTGGCCATGTACAATTACCATCGGAAGGGCCTTGATATTTTGGCCGATAACAACAGCACAGGAAAACAGGTCATTGCCGGAACCATGCGGCTTTTTGAGACAATGGTCAAACGCAGGCCCAACGCCTTCTTGATGCAGACCTTCTTTGATGCCAAATCAGAGGAGATTAGGAACATCTTTTCAGATGGCCCCAAGGTAGATATAGTGCAATTGAAGGAGACCCTCAATGATATTGCCCCTTATTATTCCAGTACTTGGAAAGATATAAAGTACTGATTTTCCCCATATAGTGTAAAATTCCCTTGGGCGGTTAAAACCGTTTATCAGGTCAAATAAAACCCTGACACTTTTTCACCATCCCAAAAAAAGTATCTTTGTGGAAAGATTGGTAACGCGTTTTGTTGACTTCCCTTTCCATACAGAATTATGCCCTCATACAATCCCTACATGTTGATTTTGGGGAGGGGCTGACCGTGATAACAGGTGAAACAGGGGCAGGAAAATCCATTCTTTTGGGAGGACTCTCCCTGGTTCTTGGGAAGCGGGCCGACCGGACTTCCTTGCGGAATCCTGAGGCGAAGTGTGTTATTGAAGCGGAGTTCTCCATTGAAAAATATGGATTGGCCTCCTTTTTTGAGGCACATGACTTGGATTATGATTCCCAAACCCTATTGCGACGGGAGATATTGCCCAGTGGTAAATCCAGGGCCTTCATCAATGACAGTCCCGTCACTCTTGATATCGTATCGGCATTGGGAAACCTCTTGATCGATGTGCATTCCCAACATGAAACCCTGCAATTGACCCAGAACGAGTTTCAATTGAGGGTCATTGATGCCTTGGCGGGGAACCAACAGCTATTGGGACAGTACCAAACGGGTTTAAAACAGTATAAAGAGACCCTTTCCGAACTACAGGAATTGGTAGCATTCCAGAAGGCCGCGGCCAAGGAATTGGATTACAACACCTTTTTACTGGAGGAACTCAACAAGGCCCCTTTGGTACCCGGTGCCTTGGAAGAGCTTGAAACCCTGTATGAGGAGCTCAACAATGTGGAGACAATACTTGAAAACCTCGGAAAAGGGCATCAACTGCTGAACAATGAACCCATGGGAATTGTTCCCATGTTGTCCGAAGTGCGACAGGCCATGGCCAGAATAGCCGATTTTGGACCGCAATATGGGGAGCTGCGGGACCGCATGCAATCCGCCTTGATAGAAATGGATGATATCTCGGCCCAAATCCAGACCATTCAGGAAAAAGTGGAGGCCAATCCCTCCCTTTTGGAGGAGACCAATGCCAAATTACAACTGTTGCACAGCCTACAGAAAAAACACGGGGTAGAAAGTATTGAGGCACTTTTGGAAGTAAGGAGTGCACTGGGCCAAAAGGTGGAGGCAGCCACCAATGTGGACGCCCAGGTCTTGGAGAAGGAAAAGGAAGTGGGGGAGCGGAAGGCATCGCTTGTGAAACTTGCGCAATCGCTTAGGGCACAACGGGAAAAGGCCATCCCCAAATTAAAGGCGCAATTAGGGGACCATTTGGTCCATTTAGGGATGCCCCATGCCAGATTTTCCATAGAACTTTCCCCATCAGATGCATTGTCGTCAACGGGGATGGATGTACTTCGCTTTCAATTTTCTGCCAATAAGGGGGGCGATTTCGGAGCGCTTAAAAAAGTGGCCTCTGGAGGGGAACTGTCCCGTATTATGCTTGCAATCAAAAGTATATTGGCCCAATACGAGAACCTGCCCACTATCATGTTTGACGAGATTGATACAGGGGTATCGGGGGAAATCAGTGACCGAATGGGGGATATCATGGGTCAAATGGGCCAGACCATGCAGGTATTTTGCATTACCCATTTACCACAAGTGGCCAGTAAGGGCCATCATCATTTTAAGGTATTCAAGGAAGATGGGGGCCAGACCACCACTACCCAGATAAAAGTACTGTCAACTGATGAACGCGTGGTGGAGCTAGCGGGAATGTTGGGAGGCAGGGAACTCACGGACTCGGCTTTGGCCCATGCCAGACAATTGCTCAATTGATTCGGATTTCAATGCTCCAACCAGTCGGTGGGAAACTTTTTTAAGGGTGGATTCACTGCAAAGCTTTGGGAAATGATTTTAAAGGCCGATCGGTAAGGAACAGGGTGCTTGGTACTATGGTATGGAATCTGTGGAAGATGCCAACTTTACCAACATCCGGCGTCTACTATCCCATATCTAAAATCCCACGTCCACTATCTCACATCCTAAAAAGTAATATCTTTGAACCCTCAACCTAAGAACTTCAAGATGGCATACAATTTATTAAAGGGTAAAAAGGGAATCATTTTTGGGGCATTGGACGAAAATTCCATTGCTTGGAAAACTGCTGAGAGGGTACATGAAGAGGGAGGGACCTTTGTACTTACCAATGCACCCATAGCCTTACGTATGGGACAAATAAAGGCCTTGGCCGAGAAAACTGGCTCTGAGATTATCCCCGCAGATGCCACCAATGAAGAGGATTTGGCCCAATTGGTTTCCAAATCCATGGAAGTATTGGGGGGTAAATTGGATTTTGTACTGCATTCCATAGGGATGTCCGTCAACGTTCGTAAAGGGCGGGCCTATACAGATGAGAAATATGATTTTACGGCAAAGGGTTGGGATGTCTCGGCACTTTCGTTCCATAAGGTAATGCAGACACTTTTCAAGGCAGGGGCCATGAATGAATGGGGCAGTATTGTGGCCCTTACCTATATGGCTGCGCAGCGTACATTTCCTGATTATAATGACATGGCCGACAACAAGGCATATCTTGAGTCAGTGGCCCGCAGTTTTGGGTACTTCTTCGGAAAGGAGCAAAAAGTACGGGTAAACACCATCTCCCAATCACCTACTCCCACAACGGCAGGACAAGGGGTCAAAGGCTTTGATGGTTTTATAAGTTACGCTGATAAAATGTCGCCCTTGGGCAACGCCACGGCCGATGACTGCGCCAACTATACGGTTTCCCTGTTTTCTGACCTAACCAAAAAGGTGACCATGCAAAACCTTTTTCACGATGGTGGATTCTCCAATACGGGGGTCAGTCAGGAAGTGATGGATCGTTTTCAGGAGCAATAGCCAAAGCTACGGCGAGTATTTTTAACGAGTTTATATCTCAAAAGGTGCATTGGGAACTCTTTATTTTAAATGTAGTACAACATTAGGATATGGAGCTGTCTTTTTCATGTATTGTTCCCGTATACAATAGGCCCGATGAGGTCAGGGAATTGCTCCATAGCTTGACTTCCCAGTCGTACCAAGCCCCATTTGAGGTCGTTATCGTGGAAGACGGTTCCACGGAGGATGCCAAGGGGGAAGTACGTGCCTTTAAGGACCAACTGGATATATCCTACTATGAAAAGCCCAATTCAGGACCGGGCGATTCCCGTAATTATGGGATGGAACGGGCCAAGGGTAATTATTTTATCATATTGGATTCCGATTGTGTTCTTCCTCCCCAGTACTTGAGTGAGGTAGCCAAATCCCTTACATTGGACTACGTTCCTTGTTTTGGGGGACCGGATGCGGCCCATACCTCCTTTTCCAATGTTCAAAAAGCCATAGATTACGTCATGACATCCGTTTTGACCACTGGGGGAATTCGCGGACGGAGGAAATCAGTGGGAAAATTTCAACCACGGAGCTTTAATATGGGCCTTTCAAAGGAGGTCTTCGAGAGGGTAGGGGGCTTTGGCAACATCCATCCAGGGGAGGACCCGGACCTTACCTTCAGAATCTGGAAATCGGGGTATCGTACCAAATTGATCCCCAACGCTTTTGTATACCACAAGCGAAGGATTGATTGGAGGAAATTTTATGGACAGGTCCAAAAATTTGGAATGGTACGTGCCATCTTAAACCGTTGGCATCCTGGAACCTCGAGGGTGACCTATTGGTTTCCCTCCCTGTTTTTTATAGGATGTTTTGGGGCCATTGTCCTTGCACTTATGGGGATTCCATGGCCCATTGTTCTATATGGGATATATCTATGTATTGTTTTTTTACATGCCATGTCGATGCATGGGATCAAAGTGGCCGGACTCTCAGTGATGGCTGTACTGGTACAGTTTTTTGGTTATGGATGGGGTTTCCTAAAATCTACGCTTATGCTTACCTTTAGCAAGGGACGTCCGGAAACGTTGTTCCCACATTTGTTCTTTAAGTCGTAGGAAGTCGAGCATATGGAAAAAAGAAAGGATAGGTTCCGAAATAGGAAGATACGGCTCTTTTTGGCCTCCCTACTCTGTTCTGCACTCATATGGCTTGTCAGTAATCTTTCAGAGACCTATGCCCATACTGTGGCGTTTGGACTGCATTTTGTCAATGCTCCTGATTCCTTATTGTTAAAAGGGGCGTCCAGTGAGGTTTTAAATGCCAAGGTACGGGCGACCGGCTTTGCCTTTTTGGGGCTTTCACTTGGGAGGGGAACAATTGCATTGGATGTATCAAAGTCACAAAGGGATGGGGACCGATATTTTTTGTCGCCTGACCAGGTTCGGTTTCAACTGCAGCGCCAGTTGCCAAACCCCGTTGAAGTATTGCAATTGGAAAACCCAGGTATCTATTTTGATTTTCAGGCCCTTGTAAAAAAGGAAGTGCCGATAAAACACCAATTGCGGATTGCGTTGGCCCAGAACCATATGTTGGTGGGGGAATTGCAGTTACAACCGGATAGTGTTGTACTTAAGGCACCTGAAAGCGTAGCGGATACCATATCGTTTGTGGCAACGGAAGCCACAGTGATGGAGAATGTGACCTCGGATATTGACGTGACATTGCCCTTACAGCAAAGTGGGGAACTTGCCCATGTGGAATATTCCCATACCAAGGTACGGGTGTATGGAAAGGTATCAAAGTTTTCAGAGCGGGTATTGGAGGTACCGGTGACCATAAAAAACGCCCCACTGGGGGCCAGGGTCAGAAGTTTTCCGTCCACGGTAAAAGTGCTGTGTAAAGCGCCCGTTTCGGTGTTGTCAGGTCTCTCGGCCACGGATTTTGAGGTTTCCGGGGACCTAGGGGATGGAAACCAGGCCCAGGATGGATTACTGTCCGTGCAACTCACCTATAAGCCTGCGTCGGTATTCAGTGCGGAGCTTTCGGGTAATACGGTGGAATACATTATCAATATTACACAATGATCGTAGGACTGACAGGGGGTATAGGAAGCGGTAAGACCACAGTGGCCAAGTTATTTGTTGAGCTGGGAGTCCCTGTCTATGACTCAGATGCAGAGGCCAAAAGGTTGATGAATTCCTCAGAGACCTTGAAAAGGGGGATTAAGGGACTTTTGGGAGAGAAGTCTTATGGGGATGGGACATTGAACCGCCGTTTTGTGGCCCAACAGGTCTTTAAGGACCCTACCTTATTGCAGGGGTTGAATGAAATGGTGCATCCCGCGGTTAGGAAGGACTTTAAAAAATGGGCAGCAACACAGAAAGCTCCCTATGTAATTCAAGAAGCGGCCATCATTTTCGAGAACGGCCACGCTGACTTCTACGATACAATTATTTTGGTCACGGCCCCGATGGAAACCAGGATACGACGCATCCTGTCCCGGGACCAAACAGATCGCGATGCCATTTTGGCGCGCATGGCCCATCAATGGCCCGATGCACAGAAGATTCCCTTGGCCGATATGGTCATTGAGAATATTGACCTTCGGGAGACACGATCAAGAGTGGCCCAATTGCACAACAAACTACTACAATTTTCCTAACATCCCACTAGAAAGGTATTTATGTTAAGGTTAGGTTAAACGGAGACAAGCCTAAATGTTAAATTTTTAATTTTACCTGAACAATGAGTAAACGGCTGTATGTCTTTCTTGTGGTTCTTATGAGCCTTGCCCTGTTGGGAATCATTATTGTACAAGGATATTGGATCAAACAGTCGGTAGAGGATAAGGAAGAACGCTTTTCCAATATTGTCTCGGACATACTGCACGATGTGGCCGATAAGATAGAGAAACGGGAGACCCGTAACTATTTTGACCGTTATATCAACCTAAAGGACAGTGTAGGTCTTTTTGAAGAAGCGCAATTGCGGAGTATCTTTTTTATTGACCGAAACCTGGACTCAGACGAATTGCGACTGTACAAGCACGGGATTTTGGAGGAGAACTATACGCTTCCCTCTACGTTCTTTGACAATGACAATGGTGATTCTTCCAT
>JBFOLQ010000213.1:0-3372 GCA_040830145.1 Flavobacteriaceae bacterium
ACGACACCTCTTTTTACAGATTATAGCTATAAGTTGAGGTCCATGGCCCTGCCCGAAGGGACGCAAATGTCCTATACGGGGGAAGGCCTTTTTAACTTCCCCAATAATACCATCTTTACCAAGACTTTTTATTACTACAATGATGAGCGGAATCCTTCCCTGGGCAAGAAAATAATTGAGACCCGGGTACTTATCAAACAGAATGGGGAATGGAAGATGGGCAATTACCTGTGGAACAATGAACAGACAGATGCCCTTTTGGATGAGACCAACTATAACCATTACCTAAATATCACTTGGGTACAAATGGACGGTTCCAGTAGGACGATAGAGTATGAGGTGCCCAATATGGTCAATTGCAATCAGTGTCACGATATCGGTTCCATTACACCCATTGGTCCCAAGGCCAGGGCCTTGAATTTTGTGTCCAATGGTAAGAACCAACTCCAAAGATTTATTGATAAGGGATGGTTGACAGGGGCTCCCTCCGTGTCGCAGATTCCCGTTCTACCAGATTGGGATGACGTAAGTTATTCCCTTGAGGAACGAGCTAGGGCCTATATGGATATAAACTGTGCCCACTGCCATCAGCCCAATGGACTCCATAGCAGTAATCCGCCTGGGAGGCCTGATCTTCGGTATGAAGTACCATTTTCCGATTCAAATATTTATGGACAACGGACCGAGATCATTGATAGGATGAAAAGTAGCTTTCCAAATTATGGCATGCCCTATGTGGGAACGACGATCTTCCACGACGAAGGGATTCAACTGATTCAGGATTACATAGATACCTTGGATTAATTGTCATTCCATTCTTGTAAGAACTTTCTTTAATACAACTGCACGTATTGTGTAATTTGTCGAATTTTCGATGAAGTGTACACTTTTTTCGACAAAAGGTCGTTGAGGTAGCCTAAACCAAGTTTTACCAAAATGGGGCAAAATGGCTTTTCTGATATAAAAGTTTGGTTTGCTCCACTAACACCGACCTAGTGCATGAAACAACTTTACCCAACTATTTTTATATGGGTTCTTACGTTCCAAGGGGTTGTTGGACAGAACCTTGTGGCCAATCCCAGTTTTGAACAATTTGGGGATTGCCCTTCGGAATTGGGCAATGTGGCCAGGGATGTTGCTGACTGGAACATGCCCACCAAAGGGAGTACCGATTATTTCAATGTCTGTAGTTCACGACTGGGAATTCCCGAAAACTTTAATGGTATCCAAGAGGCTCAATTTGGGGACGGATATGCCGGCTTCTACATGCTGGCACCCAATAATTATAGGGAATATATCCAGGGCAAATTGACCGGGACCCTGAGGGAAGGGGAACGTTACGGTGTAAGCTTTTACGTCAGTTTGGCTGAAAAGTCAAAATATGCCGTTAGGGATTTTGGCATACTTTTTTCCGAAAATCCGGTTGAGGAGGATACCAAAAAACACTTTTCAAATGCGCATCTGGACCCCAACTTCAATAAGTTTAATTTTCTGGAAGTATCAGAGCGTGGCTATTTTAAGGATATGAATGATTGGATGCTCGTATATGGGGAATTCGTTTCAAAGGGAACTGAAAACTACCTGACCATCGGAAATTTTAGGGACGATACCCGTACCAATACCAAAAAGGCCGGTGGAATGAAATCCGCGTCCTATTACTACATTGATATGGTATCGGTGGTTCCGGTATACGAACCACCAGAGTTCAATGAGCTTCGTTATGATCGGGTCTATACGTTAAGGGATGTGCATTTCTCCACCAATTCCTTTGCTTTGAACCCTACCTCCAGGGAGGAGTTGGACCGCCTTTACAATCGTCTTAGGTATGACCCCACCCTTTATATCACCGTACATGCCCACACGGATACCGATGGGACCGCCCAATATAATAGGGCACTATCATCAAAAAGGGCCAAGGCGGTCACGGATTATATGGTGGCCAAGGGCCTACCCAAGGGAAGGATACGATACTTGGGCCATGGCTTTGCGGAACCCGTAGCGTCCAACGACACGAAGGAGGGCAAGCAAATGAATCGTCGTGCCGAGTTCGTGATCACGCAAGGTTCCTTTGATAACAGCACCTATTTGACAGAGACCATGTTTGAGGACGAAAATTAGCCTCTTTGGCGGTCATTCGTCCCCAAACGGCCCCAATGGTCGATATATAACCAAGACTTATTGACAAATCCCTAATTTAGAGTCTCTAAAAGGCTTCAAAATTGGTTAGGGGCATTCCTTTGTGGATTTTGCTTGTCCCCCTGTTCATAACCGGGACGGTTCTCCATGCCCAAAATCAGGTGCAAAATCCGAGCTTTGAGGATTTCGAACAATGCCCCGATCAGTTGGGAAATTTCAATGGGGACGTAAAATATTGGAGTTCTCCCACCATAGGATCAACGGATTATTTCAACACTTGCAACAAAAGTGTTATGGGGGCGCCTAAGAATTTCAATGGGGTGCAACCGGCCGATTTTGGGGAGGGATATGTTGGTCTTTATCTCTATGCGCCCGGGGACTATAGGGAATATGTGCAGGCAGCGTTGAAAAGACCTCTGGAGAAGGGACGTACCTATAGACTCTCTTTTTATGTGAGTTTGGCCGAGCGTTCAGATGTGGCCGTCAAGGAATTCGGGATTCTCTTTTCCAATGAACAGTTGAACATTTCCACCCGTAAAGTACTTTCAAAAATGCTTCGGTACAAGGAAATAGGGAACAAGTACCAGTACTTGGAAATCGGTTATTCCAATTTTTATGCCGATACCCGGGATTGGATTTTGGTGCATACCGAGTTCGTTGCCAAGGGCTTTGAAAAGTATTTGATCATCGGCAATTTTAAGAACAATGCCCGTACCCGTACCTTTAAGACCAAGCAAAATCCCAAACAAGGAGCCTATTATTACATGGATTTGGTCTTGGTGGAACCCACAAGTGGGAGTCTTTCTGAACCCGATGGGAAAATGGGGCATTTGGCCATGGGCGATGCCCACTATGAAGTGGACACCGTACATGTCTTCAAGAATGTACTTTTTGATTTTGACAAGTATGGGGTGTTGGATGCCTCGGTGCCTGAGATTAGGGCCGTAGCTAACTATCTGGACAAAAATCCGCATTTGAACATCACAATCAATGGTCATACGGATAATGTGGGGTCTGATGGGTACAATGACCGTCTTTCCACCCATCGTGCACGCTCGGTAGCCGATTATTTGGCTAAACTCGGCATAGATGTTGATAGGATTGCCTACAAAGGGCACGGCGGCAAAAAACCTATGACTGACAATGCCACTGAAGAGGGCCGGCAAAGAAACCGGAGGGTTGAATTTGTCATTACCCGGAATTGAGCAAAGTTTGCAGAATAGGGCCCCATTGTCA
>JBFOLQ010000214.1:0-3037 GCA_040830145.1 Flavobacteriaceae bacterium
AGGGAAAAAGCATCCTTTTTAAAGGAAAACCTCCTGCCCATGGAAGACAGTGGACAGCTCTGTTTTTTGGAAAGGGGTGATCATACATTCCAAGAAGCCACAGAATTGGGTTTTGGCATCCTCTTTGTAGATGGCCATACTGAAAAACAAATGATCCCCCACATCCAGTACATGGGAAAAACAATTGTGTTCATGGCCGATCTCCTGCCCACCGTAGGACATATTCCCCTTCCGTACGTCATGGGGTACGACACAAGGCCTTTGCTCACCTTGGCAGAAAAAGACCTATTTTTGAAAAATGCCGCAGACAGGGACTACTTCCTCTTTTTTGAGCATGACGCCCACCATGAACTATGTACATTGCAACGAACCGAAAAAGGGATTCGGTCAAAAGAACTATTTTCATTTCGTGAACTATTTGGATAACAAACACTAACTTAATTTCATACAGATGACGCTTACAAAACCAAAATTGATGTTTGGCCTTTCGGTCACGTTATTGTTAATGGGGTGTGGTGGCACTACTCTAGTGACCACCCCGGTGGACAATATTGATACCATCCCCCTAAAGGTGTCCGACCTTTCTGAGGCTGAAAAGAAAAGTTGGGGCCATGCGGACCTGGCGACCGACACCATTCCTGGTATGAGTGTCGATAAGGCCTACCGCGACATAATTGGCCATCGTAAGGGAAGTAAGGTCATTGTAGCGGTAGTGGATTCAGGTATTGACCTTGCCCATGAAGACTTGGATGGGGTACTTTGGACCAATAGGGGTGAACGCCCCGGCAATGGCAAGGATGATGACAACAATGGGTATGTCGATGATGTACACGGTTATAATTTTTTGGGCGAGTCGTATAATGAACAATTGGAAATGGCTCGAATCATTCGGCTAAAATTGGGCGGTGCCGCCGAGCAGGCCCGTGCCAAGACCGACCTCGATGCCGACTATCAGAAAGCTTTGCAGAACAAACAGCAATATGAGCAAATCAAACAAGCAGTGGTCAATGCCGATGCTGCCGTAAAAAAGCACTTGGGGAAATCTGATTACACCAAAAAAGAAGTGGCCGCCATTGAGCCAAAGGACGAGACCATGGCCCAACACAAAAACGTCATGATGCAAATGTTTTCGTACGAAGATGACGTATCAAAAATCTTTAAAGAACTCGATGAGGGAATCAAGTACTTTTCAGACCAGCTCAATTATAACCTCAACGTAGATTTTGATGGCCGAAAAGAAGTTGGTGACAACCCCTATGACATCAACAGTAGAAATTACGGTAATGGCAATCCTAAAAACAGGTATGAGGATGAAAGCCATGGAACCCATGTGGCGGGGATTATTGCCGCAGAGCGAAACAACGGAAAGGGAATCAATGGGGTGGCCAACAACGTACAGATTATGAGTCTACGGACTGTGCCCAATGGTGATGAATACGATAAGGACGTAGCCCTCGCCATTCGATATGCCGTGGACAATGGGGCCAAGATAATCAATGGTAGTTTTGGCAAGAGCTTTTCCCCAAATGCCGATTGGGTCTATGATGCCATCAAGTACGCGGCTTCAAAAGATGTGCTCTTTGTACATGCCGCGGGAAATGACGGTGCCAATTTGGATGACCCTTCCAATCCCAATTTCCCAAACGACCAAGTGAACAACGGACCGGAAATTGCAGATAATGTAATCACCGTTGGGGCCTTGGCCCCTAAATACGGCTCTAATATGATTGCCACTTTCTCCAATTACGGCAAAATCAATGTAGATGTCTTTGCACCAGGTGACGATATATACTCCACCATGCCCGGAAACAAATATGAGTTTCAGGGGGGCACTTCCATGGCAGCCCCTGCAGTGGCCGGTTTGGCAGCATTGATTCGGTCACAATATCCCAAACTCACCGCCTCACAGGTAAAGAAAATCATAATGCAGTCAGGTACGCCCGTAAAAGCCACTGTCATCTTGGGCGGGAATCCTTCAGAAACAGGAACTTTGGGTGACATATCAAAATCAGGGCGAATAGCCAATGCCTATAGTGCCTTGAAGTTGGCCCAAGGCTTGGCTAATGGAAAAGTAACACTCAATTAATCTATTTTCATGGACAAAACCCTTTATATCCCCATTCTATTTTTTGCGTGGATTGGGATGAGTGCCCAAGGAAACCTTCCCTATTGGCAACAGCACGTTGATTACACCATGGAAATTGACATGGATGTGAACAATTTCCAATATTCAGGCACTCAAAAATTAGTATACACCAATCATTCCCCCGACACCTTACATCGCGTATTCTACCATATGTACTTCAATGCTTTTCAACCAGGCAGTGAAATGGACATGCGCCTACAGAGCATCATTGACCCCGACAGTCGTATGGTGACCCCTGAAAAGAAAAGTAAAATAGCTTCCCTTTCCCCCTCAGAAATAGGATACCTACGTGCGACCTCCTTGAAACAGGATGGTGCCAAGGTTCAGTATGCCCTTGAAGGTACCATACTGGTGGTTGACCTTGCCAACCCAATTCTTCCAGGAGGGAATACATCCTTAGATATGGTTTTTGAAGGACAGGTTCCCCCACAAATACGTCGCTCAGGCCGCAATAGTGCCGAGGGCATAGCACTGTCCATGGTACAATGGTACCCCAAAATGGCCGAGTACGATTTTGAAGGCTGGCATGACCACCCCTATATTGGAAGGGAATTCCACGGGGTTTGGGGCGATTTTGACGTAAAGATTACCATAGATAAAGATTATGTCTTGGGTGGGAGTGGATACCTACAAAATCCTGATGAGGTTGGTCATGGCTATGGCACTACGGATACCCAAAGAAAACGCAGGGGAAAGAAGCTCACTTGGCACTTCAAAGCACCTATGGTACATGATTTTATGTGGGCCGCGGATCCAGACTATTTGCATGACGTGGTTCAAATAGAGAATGGCCCCACCATGCATTTTTTGTATCAGAACGACCCCACAATCATAGACAATTGGAAAAAACTGCAGCCCAAGGCCGTGGAAACCATGGAGTTCTTCAGCAAA
>JBFOLQ010000215.1:0-5877 GCA_040830145.1 Flavobacteriaceae bacterium
CGTCATCAATGGTGATTTCATTTTTTCCATACACCTTGGCCCATCCTTGAATACTGGGAATAATGGCAGCTATGTCACCCACCTGGGTCTCACCTTCAATCCGCCCCACAAAGGTAGAGCCTATGATGCTTTCATGTACAAAGTCCTCCCCCACTTTCAACCTGCCTTGGGCATGCCATTGGGCCATCCGGGCCGAGGTTCCCGTACCACAGGGAGAGCGATCGATGGCCTTGTCCCCGTAGAAAACGGCATTCCGGGCCGTAGCCCCCTCTGCCATCGTATCTCCCGTCCACAGGATATGGCTCACATCCCGGATACGGTCATCCTCGGGATGCACAAAGGCATTGGGATATTGTTCGTTGATCAATCGCCGTAGGCCTTGACTATAACCAATGAGCTCACTGGCCGTATAGGCCTGTAGTCCGGTAAAATTTTCCTGGGGGTCCACAATGGCATAAAAATTCCCCCCATAGGCCACATCCACTTGCAACTTACCCAATGGGGAACCCTCAACCGTAAGTTGTTCACCCACTACAAAGGAAGGTACATTGGTGAGGCGTACCCAAATGACCTTGTTCCCCTCTTGGTGGTATTCCACCAGGACCAATCCGGCCGGGGTTTCCAACCGCACCTTTCCGGGAACCTTTGGTTGTATCAGGCCATTCTCAATCCCGATGGTAATGGACCCTATGGTACCATGGCCACACATGGGCAGGCAGCCACTGGTCTCAATAAAGAGAATCCCCAAATCGTTGGTTGGGTCAGAAGGGGCATAGAAAATACTGCCACTCATCATATCATGGCCCCGGGGCTCAAACATCAACCCTTTACGAATCCAATCGTAGGCCTCCAGAAAATGGTGCCGTTTCTCGGCCATGGTTTCCCCTAGGAGTTCAGGGCCGCCCTGGGCCACCACCCGAACGGGGTTGCCACAGGTATGTCCGTCAATACAGTAAAAGGTATGGCTCGCCATGCTAATTTTGTTTATTTCCTGGATTGCTCAATATAGGCCATCACCTGTTCCTCCAAAATGGGCAGGGTCACGGTCCCTTGGCCCAGGATGACCTGGTGGAATGCCCGGATGTCAAAACGCTCGCCCAACGCTTCCTCGGCCTTGTTCCGCAGCTCCCGAATCTTTAGTTCCCCCATCTTATAGGAAAGGGCCTGTCCGGGCCAGGCGATATAGCGATCCGTTTCCGTGTTGCACTCATGTTGGGACAGGGCCGTATTATCCATCAAATAATTGACCGCCTGGTCTCGGGACCACCCAAAGGCGTGCAAGCCCGTATCCCCTACCAACCGGCAGGCCCGCCACATCTCATAGGTCAATTTCCCAAATCTTTCATAGGGGGTGGTATAGATACCCATTTCATCGGCCAGGTATTCCGTATAGAGGGCCCATCCTTCCCCGTAGGCCGAGAGATATAAATTTTTTCGAAATTGGGGAATGCTATCCCCCAATTCCCGGTTCAGCGACCCTTGCAAGTGATGGCCGGGTACTGCCTCATGGGCCGTTAAAGCCGGTAATACATACAACGGTCGACTCTTAAGGTCATAAGTGTTCACCAAATACCTACCCGGTTGGGTATCGGAGCCCGGAGGGGCATACCGCCCACCTGTATATTTTGGGGCCAGGGCATCAGGCACCTTTACCACTCCATATGGGGTGCGGGGCAAAAGGCTGAAAAACTTGGGAAGTTCCCCATCAATACGTTTGGCAATATCACGGGCCTCCTTGAGCAAGGCCTCCCCTGTGGCTGCATAAAATTGGGGATCGGTCCTAAGAAAGGTCAGGAATTCCAAAAAGTCCCCCTGAAACCCCACTTCCTGTATGATGGCCCGCATTTCCGCCTTGATACGATCTACCTCTGCCATCCCTATTTCGTGGATATCTTGGGCGGTATACTGATTGGTGGTGGTATAGTAGTTGATCCGGTTCTGGTAAAATGCCTTACCATTGGGCAGTTCGCTGGCCCCTAGGGACGGTCTCGCCCGGGGATAATATTCCTCTTCAAAAAAGGTCTTGATCTTTTGAAAAGAAGGGACCACCACAGTGGTAATGACCCTTTCGGCCACCCCTAGGATGGAGTCCCGCTGGCGGGCATCCAGTTGGGAGGGCAACGTCTTGAAGGGTTCGTAGAAATCACTTTCCGCATAATTGGATACAATATGGCGGTCATAGGTAGTGTCATAGCCCTTAAAAATAATGGCGGGTTGCACATAGCCTTCTTGGATGCCCTGCCGCATGAGGGCCAGATGGTCCGTCACAAATTGTGGGATGGCCTCCAACATTCGCAGATAGGCCTTGGCATCGTGGTATGATAACAAGGGGCGAATGCGGTAGTTCAGGTTTAGATGAAAGCCCTGGTCCGCCTGAATGGGAATCAGGTGCATTTTATAGGTAAATCGATCTATTCGATCCTGCAGTACAAACTGTAGCATGCGATGGGAAATTTGGTCTGAAACGGATAGTTCCGAAGCCGGTATCGCCTGCAAGGTCTGTAACTGCCCTTGGGCAAACGCGGCCCGTTTTTGGGCCACTGCCACCGATGCCCGTCCCAAGGGAAACTGGGAGCGGTCATAGGCCTGATACCCCTGTACGCTGTCCATCACCTGTTGGAGTCGTTCCGAGGCCGTTTGGGCATGCAGGGAAACCGTTCCCAACAAGCCCAATCCCCATAGTGTCCACATCAAGAATCTCATAGGTATGCTGTTTTGGGTTCTAATCGTTAGAAAGTAGGAAGGGTTGGACGGTTTTGCACCCCTTTCCCGATAATATCCAGCACCCGTTGCCGCTCTGCCCCTGCCAAAGGCAATCGTGGGGGACGAACATACTCAGTACCAATGCCTGTGGCCACTTCTGCCAATTTAATGTTCTGTACCAATTGGGGGCTGATATCCAACTCCAACAAAGGAAGGAACCAGCGATAGATTTCAATGGCCTCTTGGATCCGCCCTGCTTTGGCCAGTTCATAAATGGCCACCGTTTCTGCCGGAAAGGCACATACCAAGCCAGCCACCCAACCTTCGGCCCCAATTAACAGGCTTTCCAGTGCCAGCGTATCCACCCCGCACAATATCTGTAGGCGATCGCCAAAGCGATTTTTGATTCGGGTGACATTGGAAATATCCCGAGTAGATTCCTTGACGGCCTGGATGTTGTGGTGTTGCAACAACTCCTCAAACATATCCAGGGTCACCATAATCTTATAGTCCACCGGATTGTTATAAATCATAATGGGAAGGTCTGTACTCCTTGCCACCTCACTAAAGTAGGCCACCGTTTCCCTGTCCGTGGCCTTATAGCGCATGGGCGGCAACATCATGAGTCCATCGGCCCCCATTTGCTGTGCCTTTTGCGCCGCTGCAATGGCCCCTTTTGTGGTCTGCTCCGCAATGTTGATGATCACAGGTACCTTTCCCGATACGAAATCCACCGTCTCCCGTAGCAAGGTATCCTTTTCCATTTCCGTCAGGGTACTCGCCTCCCCTAGGGTCCCCCCGAGGATAATGCCATGCACCCCTGCCTTCAACTGGGCCTCCAAATTGGTGTTGAACATCCCCATGTCCAAGGTATCATCGGGGGTAAACTTGGTGGTCACTGCAGGCATGACCCCTTTCCATTCCACTGCCATAGGTACTGTATTTTGATTTAGGATAAAGATACGGGGAAGTTAAAAGTGGATGATACATTCATTTTAGCCAGTTTTAGCACTATATTACCCATATTTAATTGCAAAAACATTAAAATAAATTAATTTACACGCAAAAAATAATGAAGGTACACCCCTTTAAAATCCCCAAGCCCCCCAATGAATGCCTTCATGTGCAGGTAGACCGGCATGCCCGGTTCCATCCCTATTTACACCAACACCAGGAAATGCAATTGAGCTTGATTCGGTCTGGAACGGGCCAGCTCATTGTCACCAATGAAATATACACCTTTCAAGCAGGCGATATTTTTTTGATCGGTCAGCAAACTCCCCATATGTTCAAAAGTGCCAAGGATTCCCCCGAGTCACATATGGTCACGCTTTTCCTTGACCTGGAAACCTTGGGGGCCACCCTCTTGGCCCTTCCCGAGATGACCGAAGTCCATCGCTTTTTGCTTCAAGTCTCCCATGGGTACCAATTGATGGACGCCCATGGTTCCCTGACCCAGCTCCTGAGCGCCCTCCCCCAACGTATGTTGCTGGAGCGCACATTGGACGTCATACACGTTCTGGACCTGATCATGAAGATGCCTAAAACGGAACTGGCGCCCTTGGGTACCCTTCGTACACTCAGTAACCGGGAGGGATTGCGGTTGCAATTGGTCTTTGACCATATCACCAATCATTTCCAGGGAAAGATCCACCTTAAGGAGGTGGCCCAATTGGCCCATATGACCCCCAACGCCTTTTGTCGTTTCTTTAAGCAACACACCCACAGGACCCTGTTTGATTTCATCATCCAATTACGGTTGCAACACGCCCTACAATTGCTGCTCACCAAGGAACACCTCCCCATTTCAGAGATTGCGGAAACATCAGGTTTTCAATCCATTTCCCAGTTCAACCGAAAATTTAAGGAATGGAAGGGAAAGGCTCCCTCCCAATATCGCAAGGCCATCAAGTCCCTTCAGGCCTGATTGCAATTGGGACAGTTTGTGTACTTTTGAATACCAATACATAATGGAAGTGGTGCAATCCACTTCATGAATTTCATACTATGAAACATATCCTCTTTCTCTGTTCCCTGTGGGCCCTAAGTTGTAATTCTTCCCAAAAGGCCAGTACCAAAAACGCCCAAAGCGCCACTGGTTCCAACCAAGATGCCGCGATTACCTATGCTCAAACCATTACCGAGGATGAGTTGAAGGAACATCTGTACATTTATGCCTCCGATGAATTTGAAGGTAGGGAGACAGGGGAACCCGGACAAAAAAAGGCCGTGGCCTACCTAAAGGACCAGTATCAAAAAATAGGTGTTCCGGCTGCCAAAGGAGGTACCGATTACTTTCAAAAAGTGCCCCTGGAAATAGCCTTGCTACCGCAAGGATCCATCAACGTGCAAGGGAAAGAATATCCTCTTGGTGAACACATCCTGGCCTTTCATTCCTTTCGGGGCGACTTTGATGACATCGTATATGTCGGTTATGGCATTGAGGAGGGGGACCATTCAGACTACGAGGGTATCGAGGTTACGGGCAAGGTAATCCTGGCCAAGTTTGGGGAGCCCATGAATCCTGATGGCACTTCGGCCATTACAGGTACTGCCGAGACCTCTAAATGGAGTAATATGTCCGAAGCCTTGGACAAGCGCAGGAAAGTGGCCCAAGCGAAGGGGGCCAAGGCCCTGCTCTTTTATGACGAGGTAAACTTCCCTAGGTACCGATCTTATTTCAATACCATGAAGCGCAATGCCAGTGGCCGTATGGAATTGGCCGATGCCGGGGAACGACTCTGGTCTTCCCTTATCGACGCGGAATTGGCCCAGAAATTATTTCCTGACATTACAAAGGATGCTACTCCCAAGACCCTGAACATCCCCATTAAGTTTGCCTTGGACAATGCCAATGGCAAGGTGGACTCTGAAAATGTGGTCGCCGTGCTCAAAGGTTCTGAAAAACCAAACGAGTACGTGGTGATTTCCTCCCATTTGGACCATATTGGAGTAGAGCCCAATGGGGACATCAATAACGGGGCCGATGATGATGGATCGGGAACCGTGGCCCTATTGGAGATTGCCGAGGCTTTTAAGAAGGCTTCCGAAGCGGGGCACGGCCCCAAAAGAAGCATTGTATTCCTACACGTGACCGGAGAGGAAAAAGGATTGTTGGGGTCCCAGTACTATGCTGACCATGACCCTATATTTCCGTTGGAAAATACCGTGGCC
>JBFOLQ010000216.1:0-3158 GCA_040830145.1 Flavobacteriaceae bacterium
AATGAGGTAGTAGATCGTGCCAGTGTAGTAGGAGATTACGATTAGTATTTAACAAGCGAATAGTAGACTGGCGTTAACGTTCTACGAATCGATTTAGAGAATGGAGCTTCTACAGCTGTAGTTAGTGTTGCTTTTGATGATGCCGGAACAGATGATCAGAACATTAGTGGTTCCGGGCTTTCAGGTACTGATCTTACTATTGGAATTGAGAATGGAACCAATGAAGTGGTAGACCTTTCTAGTTTGGTAGGCACAGACGACCAGAATATCAGTGGATCTGGACTTTCAGGTACCGATTTGACCATCGGAATAGAGAATGGTACTAATGAAGTAGTAGATCTATCCAGTTTAGTAGGAACTGACGATCAGAATTTAACAGGGGCTTCATTGAGTGGCGCTAATGTGTTGCAAATTGATATAGAGAATGGTACTTCTACTACGGTAGACCTTTCTGCTCTTGATGACAGCGGTACTGACGATCAGAACATCAGCGGATCCGGACTTTCTGGAACCGATCTGACCATCGGAATAGAAAATGGTACTAATGAGGTTGTAGATCTTTCCAGCCTTGTGGGTACAGACGACCAGACAGCGGCTGAGGTAACATATGACAATACCACTTCAGGTTTAACCGCTACGGATGTACAGGCTGCCATCGATGAGGTAGCCTCAGGAAGTACAGATGACCAGAATATTAGCGGTTCAGGACTTTCTGGAACTGATCTTACTATAGGTATAGAAAACGGAACTAATGAGGTAGTAGATCTATCCAGTTTAGTAGGTACAGATGATCAGAATATTAGTGGATCTGGCCTTTCAGGAACAGACCTGACCATCGGAATAGAAAATGGTACTAATGAGGTTGTGGATCTTTCTAGCCTTGTGGGTACAGACGATCAGAACTTAACCGGGGCTTCTTTAAGCGGAGCTAACGTACTTCAGATCGATATAGAAAATGGTACTTCTACCACCGTGGACCTATCTGCACTGGATGATAGCGGTACTGACGACCAGAATATCAGTGGATCTGGACTTTCAGGAACAGACTTAACCATCGGAATAGAGAATGGTACTAATGAAGTAGTAGATCTATCCAGTTTAGTAGGAACTGACGATCAGAATTTAACAGGAGCTTCGTTGAGTGGCGCTAATGTGCTACAAATCGATATAGAAAATGGTACTTCTACTACTGTAGATCTTTCTGCACTGGATGACAGTGGTACGGATGATCAGAATATCAGTGGTTCCGGACTTTCGGGAACGGACCTGACAATCGGAATAGAAAACGGTACTAACGAGGTAGTAGACCTATCCAGTTTAGTGGGCACAGACGATCAGAATATCAGTGGATCAGGACTTTCCGGTACAGACCTTACCATAGGTATAGAAAATGGCTCTAATGAGGTAGTAGACCTTTCCAGCCTTGTAGATGATGCAGATGCGGTAGTCGGTAACGAGTATAATACGGCGGTCACCATGAACGCAGGGAGCCTTGAAGTAACCGATGGAGGCGGAACCCTGTCTGATAACCTAATTAGTACCGATGCCAATAACGATATTGCTGCCGGTACTGATGGCGCCCTTTATCTCAATGTTGCCTCGGTTACTATTTCGGAAACCATTACCAACCTGAGCGATGCAGGTAACGGACTGGTAACCTATGTCAATGAGAGTGGCGCAACCCAGACGGTTGCCAAAGCGGATATTACAGATAATGGCGATGGCACATATACGTTTACGAACAACGATGGAAGTGATGTTATTTTAGATACAAGAGCTTCAAGCAATCCTTACGATAATACCACCTCTGGCCTAACGGCAACAGATGTTCAGGCAGCAATTGATGAAGTTGCCTCAGGAAGCACAGACGATCAGAATATCAGCGGTTCTGGGCTTTCCGGTACTGATCTTACTATTGGAATTGAGAATGGTAGTAATGAAGTAGTAGACCTTTCTAGTTTGGTAGGCACAGACGATCAGAATATCAGTGGTTCTGGCCTTTCCGGAACAGACCTGACTATCGGAATAGAAAACGGTACTAACGAGGTTGTGGATCTTTCTAGCCTTGTGGGTACAGATGATCAAAATTTGACTGGTGCTTCTTTAAGTGGCGCCAACGTATTGCAAATTGATATAGAAAACGGTACTTCTACCACTGTAGACCTATCTGCATTGGATGATAGTGGCACAGACGATCAGAATATCAGTGGTTCTGGCCTTTCCGGAACAGACCTTACTATAGGAATAGAAAACGGTACTAACGAAGTTGTAGATTTATCCAGCTTAGTAGGCACTGATGATCAGAATATCGAAAGTCTAGGTGTAGATACCGGAACTAACATCCTTACCGTAGGGATCGAAAACGGAACGAGTCAGACTGTAGACCTATCTCATTTAGACGATGCCGGAACAGATGATCAGAACATTAGTGGTTCCGGACTTTCAGGAACAGACCTTACCATCGGAATAGAAAATGGTACTAACGAGGTTGTAGACCTATCCAGCTTAGTTGGAACCGACGATCAGAACTTAACCGGGGCTTCTTTAAGTGGAGCCAACGTACTGCAAATCGATATAGAAAACGGTACTTCTACTACAGTAGATCTTTCTGCACTGGATGATAGTGGTACTGACGATCAGAACATCAGTGGATCCGGACTTTCCGGAACCGATCTTACTATCGGAATAGAAAACGGTACTAATGAGGTTGTGGATCTTTCCAGCCTTGTCGGTACAGACGATCAGACAGCAGCAGAAGTGTCTTATGACAATACCACTTCAGGTTTAACCGCTACAGATGTACAGGCTGCTATTGATGAGGTGGCTGCAGGCAGTACTGATGACCAGAACATCAGTGGTTCTGGCCTTTCCGGAACAGACCTGACCATCGGAATAGAAAACGGTACTAATGAGGTTGTGGATCTTTCCAGCTTGGTTGGTACGGACGATCAGAACATTAGCGGATCTGGCCTTTCAGGTACAGATCTTACCATTGGAATTGAGAATGGTAGCAATGAGGTTGTAGACCTGTCTAGTTTAGTGGGTACAGATGAT
This sequence comes from Flavobacteriaceae bacterium, assembly GCA_040830145.1. Classification (GTDB taxonomy): domain Bacteria; phylum Bacteroidota; class Bacteroidia; order Flavobacteriales; family Flavobacteriaceae; genus JBFOLQ01. The sequence continues at coordinate 3,055 of JBFOLQ010000216.1, forward strand.
CAGAATATAGAAAGTCTTGGTGTAGATACCGGTACTAACATTCTTACCGTAGGGATCGAAAACGGAACGAGTCAGACCGTAGACCTATCCCATTTAGATGATGC
>JBFOLQ010000217.1:0-4167 GCA_040830145.1 Flavobacteriaceae bacterium
AATTCGCCTATAATGGCATATTCCCCATCTTTTTTGACCAACTTGGCAGACAATACTTCCGCTTTGGGTTGCTGTAGAATGTCTTCATGGTACATTTGTTGGGTAGTGATCTTTCTACGCCCATGGTTGAAAAAGTCAACACCAGAGGCTTGTACCAATTGATCGGGAGGAATATCATTGTTTATGGGGTCAGGGGACAAATACCATTTTCCCTTCTTTTTTATCACTTCATGGAATTTGGTCTTTGAGACTTTTTCCAAAGGGGTAATCCATCTTGTATGGACGTTGGCCTTGACCTTATTGTCGGTAGCCTCAATGACCTCAATGCCAATGGAATCCATTTTAGCATAAGAACTTAATATGCCATCACTGACGGATATTTCCAGCATGTATTGTGATAGGGACACCTCCTTATCAGGATCCAGATAGGAATGGGCTCGTACAAACTCCTTAAAATCCAGGGCATCGTAATAGGATTTAAGGACATTGTCGGGAGCATATTGTGCATTGTTACGTATATAAGAATGGTAGATGCCATATCCAACGCACCCCAATATGATGAGGGCCCATAGATGGTTCACCCAGACCAATTTTTTGGGGAATCCATCGTATTTTACCGTAAAGGCCATATATGGGTATGGTTTTCGGGACTTTTTGTGGCGGAGCAATGACCGGAACCATTTGGCCTGAATATTCAGTACAAAAGCGACAATAATCGTAAACATGGGAATTGTGCCCCACATGATTTTTAGAAAGGTGGGCACTTCATCCTTGGCCAGTATTTCGGGCAAGGGGGACACATTGAGGCGTTCCCATACCATAATACCGTTCTCCAATTGTTGCAACCGATGCCATCCCGTGAAATAGAGAATGGGGTCATAAAATTTATCGTTCGAGAAAATAAACTTAAGGTTGTATTTTTCTGGAACGGTCAAAAACTGCTGTAGGGAACCAATGCCCTCCACACCTCTAAACTTGGAGTTTTCAAGACGCTCAATCGCCCTGGAGGTGAGCTCGGGCAACCTACGGGCCGAGTGGTAATTGCCATCCACCGTCATGGCCTGCGATTGAGCGGATAGCCATGCCATTTGATCTCCGAACCCCAAGGGCAAATAACGCCATTCATAGTGTTGATCCTCATTGAGGAAGTTTACAATGGGCAACATATTGATCTTGGCCGGTTGTGAGGGTCTAAAATACCCCAGACTCATGGTGAAAATACCCATGAAGAGAATACCCCCGGCAAGGAAGACCAATACTACCCTATGGTATATTTTTCCCAGTTTTTGCTCCAAGTACTGTTTTAGGTCACCCTCTACCATACGATAGGCGAACTCACCCAAGATGGGTAGGGCCATTATGGTGGCCCAAAGTGTAAAACGATCTAACGTTAGGATGTTAAAGGCGGTCTCGCCCAATAGTTTTCGTGGAATGGGGGTGGTCCCTCCCGTACCCAATAAGGTGAGCATGGAAATGGATAGCCCATAGAATAGATATCTTTTGCTATAGAATCGGTAAAATATATAGGGAAGCAAAAACATGAGTACGCCCCAGGGAATAACAAAAAAAACCAGCCCAGAGGAGGTCACCTCCAAAAAATTGTCACGGGATCCATGGGGTATGGGCACTTGTGTAATGGGGTTTTTCTTAGAGTTGATCCAATAGGGAAGTATACAGACTACAATAAGAATCAATGACAAAAAGCCAAAGGAAACAATGCGCCAAAACAATTTCTTGAACGATACCAGAAAAACTTTGAACGTAATGTCCTTAGGGGTATCCACATTTTCACGGGAAACATCCATGATGACCAACCCAATCAATGGAAAAATAAAGAATACCATCCCAAATATAGGGGTCACATGGTGTGAAGTGACCGTGACGGCCAATAGTGAAAGGGAGGTAAACAGGTATCTGTATTTTCCAGTTTTCAGCCAATTATAAATCTCAGGCATGCAATGCATCAGAATTGATAAGGCTGCAATGCTCGGTAGCTGTCCAAAGATGTGAAGGGTCTCCACAAACGTTGAGGAAAACACGGCTAGGAGGGACGTATACCCCGCCACATCCTTAGATGCTGTCAGCATGAGTGCAAAACGATAGGCCCCTGTAATAAATAGTATAATGGCAATAAGGGCCACCGTGTACATTCCAAACTTTAAACCTCCAATGTATGATAGTAATCCAATGGTCTGGTGTACCAAGGGCGGGTACCCCTGTACCGTAAAACCTGTATACCATCTATAGTCCCAGTGCTCAAACCAATTGTCGGCATAATGGTTGGCGAAGAAAAGGTGAATCAAGGCATCATAGGTATATTCCAGTGTAAAGAAAATACTTGATCCATGGAATGTAACGCCGATGACCAGGGCCAGGAACAATAAAATCCTATTGACTTTCATCTATTGATTTTGTAGGAATATATAACCACATGCGAAGCTATTTTATTGTAGGAAAATTAATTTATCAGCCATCGACATAAAAAGCCCATTCAACTATACATACCGCCCGTTAACCTCACGGAACCTTAATAGATAGGTGGGTCAACTTACCTTTGTTTTTGCAAATTAGTAGAATTACCCTATTGATTGCAACATACTTAAAACTTAACCTATGAAAATTTTAGCAATTGATGACCAGCAGCTCATCCTGTTGTCAGTTGAGAAAAGACTTAGTGAGCTGGGCTTTACGGTCAAGACGGCCGACTGTGGCGATACGGGAATTGAGCTCTTCAATTCGTTCTCCCCTGATTTGGTAGTGGTAGATATTAATATGCCCGGAAAATCGGGTTTAGAGGTGGTTCAGCACATCCGTGAAGAACAAAAGGCCAAAACTCCCATCATCATAATGTCTGGCAATACCAATGAAGAAACCATCCTTAAGGGATTTGGATTGGGGATTGATGATTATATGAAAAAACCGGTAAGTCTCAATGAGCTCTACGCGCGTATTGTGCGACTTATTGGGTCGCCCGACCAAACAAAGCCCGTTTCTAAAAATACCCAGATCATCCAAAAATATGGCGTTGGGGTAGTGATTCCGTGTTACAATGAATCAGATAGGTTATCTGGGGAAATTTTTCAGGATTTTGCCAGTACCCACCTGGGCTATCACCTATGCTTTGTCAATGACGGAAGTACTGATAATACATTGGAGGTACTCCATGAAATTAGAAAAGGTAATGAGGATTTTATTAGTGTCTACGACTGTGAAAAAAATGGGGGCAAGGCAGAAGCCGTTCGATTGGGGATGCTGCATTTGGCCAAGAATACCCAATTGGAATATATAGGATTTCTAGATGCGGACCTCTCAACTGATTTTCGCGATTTTGATGTTTTGGTAAAGACCCTTGAAAGCTCAAATTACAAGATTGTCAGTGGCAGTCGTATCAGTAGGATGGGGGCTAACATCACCAAACAATCGGCACGCAAGCTTATCAGTACCATGATCAATTGGATTATCCAACGTATTTTAAGGATGCCCTTTAATGATACCCAATGTGGGGCCAAGGTCATGGACAGGGATATTGTCGAACAAGTATTCGAAAAGAAATTTGTCACCCGCTGGTTGTTTGATGTAGAGATATTCATGCGTCTGCAAAAGATAAATGGGAAGAAAAAGGCATTGAGGCTGATTTGTGAACAACCCCTTCAAAGATGGATACATGCCGATGGTTCCAAGCTCTCCATGAAGGATTCCATTAAGATTGTGGGCCAATTGGCAAAGATTGCACTGCATTATAAAGCCTAACCCTGATTTAATGCAGCAAATATTCAAGCGTAAGCGGGACTTTTGTCCCGCTTTTTTATTGGTCGCCGTTAAATTGCCATTGGTCTATACCAAGCCATACTTCACCTGTATTTCGTCTGGAACCCCTTCAAATACAGGTATCTTTACATCACTAATCGCTAAGCTAAATCAAAATACTATGATAAATAATGTAAACAAAGGAAGACGCATGATGACCCTGAATGTAGACCATGTGGTATATGAAATCTGTGATTTTGACCACACCACCCAAGAGCTGACGTTACGCGAATTATCCCCAAATGTCTGGTTGTGTTCGTGACCCATAGGCCAATATGGGAAGAGAGCCCTGGCACTAGTGCTAGGGCTTTTTTTATGAGGTATCTTTGATCATTGCCTACGTAACCAAGCTTACGGATG
>JBFOLQ010000218.1:0-5083 GCA_040830145.1 Flavobacteriaceae bacterium
CACCGGGGCCAACATAGTAAGTGGGGCACCCAATAATGCCATAACCGATAACGGCGGGGCTTTTTATGACGACAGTCAGCTGGTGAGCGATGTAGCGGATAACACTGCAGCTATCGCTGCTGATGGAGATACGAACTCGGCCAATGAAATTCAAAACTTGTCCTTATCCGGAGATCAGTTGACCATTACCAGCGGAAACACCATTGATCTTTCCAGTTTAAATAATTCCGGGAGCGACAATCAAAACTTAACAGGGGCAACTCTTGACGGGAATAATGTACTGACCATAGACATTGAAGATGGTAATTCCGCTTCAGTTGATCTAACTTCCTTGAGTGTAACCGGAACGGATAATCAGCAAATCACAGATTTTAGTTTTAACAATACTAATAACAATCTTACTATTTCCATAGAAGATGGCAATACCCAGGTTGTTAATTTAAATGATCTTGATGGGGGTGGTGGAACAGATGATCAACAAATCACAGATTTTAGTTTCAATAATGCTACTAATGATCTTTCGATTACTATAGAAGATGGTAATTCGCAAACGGTAAGTCTTGCAGGACTGGCGGGCGGAGGAGGAACTGACGATCAGGACTTGGTTGGAGCAAGTCTTAGCCCGGCAAATATACTTCAAATAGATATTGAAAATGGAGCGAGTACCACGGTTGATTTATCTTCTTTGGCCGGAGGTGGCGGCACTGACGATCAAACTGCAGCAGAAGTGCCTTATGATCCTACGGCATCAGGACTAACCGCTACAGATACTCAAGCGGCTATTGATGAAATTGCGGCTGGTGGTAGTACAGATGATCAAACTGCAGCAGAAGTGCCTTACGACCCAACAGCATCAGGACTAACTGCTACTGATACTCAAGCGGCTATCGATGAAATCGCAGCGGCTGGTAGTACGGATGATCAAACTGCTGCAGAAGTGCCATACGATCCAACAGCGTCAGGACTAACAGCCACTGATACCCAAGCAGCCATCGATGAGATCGCCGGGGCCGGAGGAGGTAATCCCAATGATGAGTTGAATACGACCTTCGTGATTAATGCCGGTAATCTAGAGATCACGGATGCAGGTGGAACACTTGGAGTACCATTGACAAGCATAAATACCGATAATCAGGATGCATCGCAGGTTAGTTACGACAATACTACTTCTGGATTAACGGCAACAGATACCCAAGCAGCTATTGATGAAATCGCAGCGGTTGGTAGTACAGATGATCAAACTGCTGCGGAAGTACCATACGATCCCACGGCGTCTGGACTAACGGCTACCGATACTCAAGCCGCTTTGGATGAAGTAGTTGCTGGCAGCTCAGATGATCAAACCGCAGCCGAAGTGCCTTATGACCCAACGGCGTCTGGACTAACGGCTACTGATACTCAGGCTGCTTTGGATGAAGTAGTTGCCGGCAGCTCAGATGATCAAACTGCGGCCGAAGTGCCTTATGACCCAACAGCGTCTGGATTAACGGCCACTGATACTCAGGCTGCTTTGGATGAGGTAGTTGCCGGCAGTTCAGATGATCAAACTGCGGCAGAAGTGACTTATGACCCAACGGCGTCTGGATTAACGGCCACTGATACTCAGGCTGCTATTGATGAAATTGCAGCGGCTGGTAGTACTGATGATCAAACTGCCGCAGAAGTGCCTTATGACCCCACGGCGTCTGGGCTGACGGCTACAGATACTCAAGCCGCTTTAGATGAGATAGTTGCCACAGTGGATGGTTCTGAAACTATAATTGATGCTACGACTTCCACTGTAGGAGTAAGCGGTACAGGTACCACAGCTGATCCTTATATCCTGAACGAACATACGGGCACCGCAGACCATATCTTTTTTGCTGATGCCGGCACCGGACAGCCAGTTGTTAGCGCAAATGCAGGCCTGCGCTGGGATCAAGCAAAGCGATCTGGGTTTGGACAGTTGATGATTGGGTTAGATAATACAGGTGATCAACCTAATAATGACGTTGTCAAAACACACATCATGGAACAAGGAGCTGGTTTAGTACTACCTCTTCAAATTCAAAACAAAAGACAAGCAAGTGGTGATGCCGTAGGTATGCTATTTTCTGTTGACCAGTTAAACGGTCACGGTAAGGGAGCTATAGCCTACGAAAGAAAAGGGCCCTGGGGTATTGGAGATTTTCATTTTTTACAAAGAACAGATACAGGTGAGAATTATCCTGATTTGACACATGCCGTAATGACTATCGAAAATCTGGGTGATGTGGGCATTGGCATCACAGACCCCGAAGAAAAGCTTCACATTAATGGGAACTTACGCTTAGAGGAGCAATTCATTGACGAAACGGCTAGTGCGGGAAATCCTGGAGATGTCTTGACCGCTACAGCAACAGGAACAGCATGGGCAGCTCCTGGAGCTGCTAATGATAACCAAAATATTCAAGGCTCAATTTTAACAGGGGAAACATTAACTATTGGGATAGAGAATGGAAACTCTCAAGATGTGGACCTAAGTGCCTTTGCGACAGACGCGGATATGGCCACTGCTCTAGCTTCGAAGGAAAACACCGCTAACAAATCCACAGACACAGCCCTGGGCACATCAGATGTCCTCTTTCCTACTCAAAATGCTGTAAAAACTTATGTAGATAACAATGCCGGGGGTCATACAGGAACCTCAGGCTCTGTTTTTTTTGCAGATAATACCACCGGCGCGCCAACTGAAGATAATGCAAATTTTTTCTGGGATGTCGCCAATAGTCGTCTTGGAGTGGGAACTAATACACCCCAGGTTGCACTCCATGTACTGAACGGGCAGGTTAGGGCAGGATCTTTTGCTGGACCTAATTTAGGGGGTTCCGAGGCTAATCCTACTTATAGATTTGATAGTACCACTAAGGATGACGGTATGTTTCAACCAGCAGAAGACGAAATCGCCTTTTCCACAGGAGGAACCGAGGGGCTAAGAATTTATGATGACCAATCAGTCCGCATAGGACCAGTTAATGGAGCCGACCCAAACGGGACCCTTGAAGTTAGTGGTTCGCTAGCAATGCCAATTGGCCTTGACATTTTTCAACTTGGAGCTAATGATTTCACGACCATAGTGACTACGAATGGAATCATAGATCTACCCGATGTAAGTGATGCGGAAGGTCGAATCTACATCATCAAGAACAATTCGGGTGGGAATATCAGTACAGACATTAACTATTTTGACAGTGCTGGTGCTTCAACATCGACGATTGCTGTGGGGGTAGTCCAACTGCAAAGCGATGGAACCAATTGGCAGCAAATCAATTAATGAAAAGAATACTCTACATATTAGTCCTTTTCTGTGGTGCCATACAGGCGCAAACCGCCTTATACAATAGCGGTAATCTCCGCATTCATAACCAGGGGCAAATTGGCTTTCATACCCACCTGATCAACGATGGCAGCTTTGACGATAACCTGGGTCTGGCAGGGTTCTACGGCAGTACAGCCATTTCGGTATCCGGGGCCTTTATGCCCGCACTTTTTGATGTGGAGATCCTCAACGATGCTGAAGTGCAGCTCTTTACCTCTATGAACGTAAACAACAATGCAAATTTTGTGTCGGGGAATTTTAGCACTCCCAGAACACAATCCGATATCTATCTTAATTTTATTCAAAATGCATTTACAGCCGGAGAATCGGATATTTCCAAAGTAGATGGTTATGCTTCCATAGCCGATATAGAGAGTTTTAGCTTTCCGGTAGGAGACGCCACCCAATTAAGACCTCTGACCCTAAATTCTAATGGCACCAATAGCCTGGCCAAATGTGCCTATTTTTTTGAAGACCCCAATAACCCTAGCACCTTTCCTCCATTCAGCACGGAAATAAAGCCTAGGACCATAGCAGCTATAAGCACCACAGAATTCTGGCGCTTAGAGGGAACCGTTCCCTCAACGATCCGACTGAGTTGGAATACCCGTAGCAATATGGCTTTATTGGTCACAGAAATTAAGCAGATCACCATTATGGGATGGAGTAAGAGTGCCAACAGTTGGTTGTCCCTTGGGAATCTTGCTACGGCAGGAGATCTCAGCAACGGCTTTATTAATTCGGAGACCTTTGTACCAGACGACTACGAAATCATCACCTTTGGAAGTCTCGCAGAACCAGAGGATATTCTCACTCTTGACAATTACATCCTAACCCCCAACGGAGATGGTATTAATGACGTCCTGGTCATCCCCGAAATGGAGCAATCTCCTAACAATAGTCTTCAGATCTTTGATAGAAATGGTTTAAAAGTGTTTGAGATGGTCAATTACACCAATGAATTTGGCGGCGTATCCAACCTAAATAATTTGGTCATAAATCGGGAGCAAGGCCTTCCTGAAGGTATTTATTTTTATCTGGTTTCCTTAGATGATCTTGGACTGAATTATCAGGGATTTTTGTATTTAGAGCGATAAATTTAAAGAGAGTTTTTATCGTTAAAATGCCTTATTTACAGCTAATTCGCCTTAAAAAGTCTGTTTACAACAGTCTGTAAGCACTTCACAACAATTTCTTACTATTCCCTTTACCATCAGCTATCTTTACTGCACATTAACTATACACCCAAATCTTAGCTACGATGGACCTAAAAAAAATATTGCTCTCCGCAATACTTGTGCTCGCTGTAAACTTTCTATCGGCACAAGTAAAAATTGGTGAAAACCCCAATAGCATAGACGCAGCATCGATCATAGAGCTGGAAAGTACCAATAAAGCTTTTGTACTCACCAGACTTACTACCAGTCAGATGCAAGCCATTAGCCCACTCAGAGGGGCACTGGTCTACAACACCGAGACAGATTGTGTGCATTACTACGATGGTAGTCAATGGAGCAATCTATGTACTTCTGGTGGGGGATCTGGCACTTTTTCCTTTGTGGATAATGGCAATGGTACTTTTACAATAAATTATTCCGCTGGCTCATCTTTTACCTCCTCAGACCTTACTGGACCTCAGGGACCGGCTGGAGCTGACGGAGCGGATGGTGCAGTTGGACCACAAGGACCGGCAGGAGCGGATGGTGCAGATGGTGCAGTCGGACCTCAAGGACCTCAGGGACCGGC
>JBFOLQ010000219.1:0-4334 GCA_040830145.1 Flavobacteriaceae bacterium
GGTAAATTTTCTGAAAGGTAGTTCCCCAGGGGGGTCATAATCGCAAAGATGCCCATTGCCAAAAAGGCTGTCGCCATCCTTACTTTTGAGTTGATTAAAAAAAGGCCTACTATGATGGCCACGGGAACTTTGTGGACCAAGACCCCGTAGAGCATATTGTTGTGGTCCTTAATGGAAAAACCCTCAACGAAAGCATGTAGGCATAAACTGGCCAAGAGTAGAATGGGGAGGCCTTCCTGTTTCTTTTCATGGTGTACATGGCCATGCTCAGCCCCCTTAGAGAAAAATTCCAGGAAAATCTGGAGTAAGATACCTATGATGACAAAGACCCCCATTTGCTTGGGATTGCCATGTTGGTACACTTCAGGAAGCAGTTCAAAGATGGTCAGGGCCAGTAGAAATGCCCCACTAAAGGCCAATAACAGTTTTAAAATATCAGTGTTCTTGGGTTTGAACGTAAGAACGAGCATAAAACTTAGCAAAACGGCCAAAAAGGGAAGCAAATATACCATGCAATACAAGTTTCAATAGCTGGAAATTGGCCAAAAATAGGCTATTTTTGCGGCACTTTCAGGATAGGTTATGGGGAATAATTTTGTGATGGTGGCCAAGACCTTGTACGGTCTTGAAGAGGTACTGGCCAAGGAATTGCGGAACTTGGGGGCAGGGCAGGTGCGCACCGGGGTCCGAAGTGTGTCATTTGAGGGGGATAAGGGGTTTATGTACAAGGCGAACCTTTGTCTACGGACGGCCCTTAGAATATTGAAGCCCATAAAAAAGTTTAAGGTACACAATGATAGGGACCTGTACCGTAAGATAAAGGAGATGGACTGGTCGCGCAATATAACATCGGATGCTTCTTTGGCGATTGATGTCACTTTACACTCCCAGCTCTTTACACATTCGTTGTATGTTGCACAAAAAGCCAAGGATGCCATAGTTGACCAGTTTCGGGAAAGACATGGCAAACGTCCCCGCGTGGATTTGGACAACCCCGACCTTAGGATACACCTGCATATACAACAGGATTTTTGTACAGTGTCATTGGACAGCTCAGGTGCTTCCCTGCACCAACGGGGGTATCGGATCGCGACCAATATCGCTCCCATTAATGAAGTATTGGCAGCTGGGATTCTTTTACTGAGTGGCTGGGATGGCCAATGTAATTTTATGGACCCTATGTGTGGCAGTGGTACGCTATTGATAGAAGCCACCATGATAGCCTGTAATATCCCCGCCAATATCAATAGGGAGGGATTTGCCTTTGAAAAATGGCACGATTTTGATAGTGACCTATATGGGAAAATTGTGCAGGCTTGCCTGAACCGTACGCGTGAGTTCCATCATAGTGTCTTGGGGTACGACAAAGCCCCATCCGCTGTAAGAAAGACAGGGGAGAATGTTGAAAATGCAAATCTCTCGGACTATGTGAAAGTGGAAAGAAAAAACTTTTTTCATACTGATAAAATCACTGAAGGCCCTTTACACATGGTGTTCAACCCCCCATATGGCGAGCGATTGGGCCTGGATGCCGAGGTGTTTTATGGAAAATTGGGCGATACCTTGAAGAAAGGATATCCCGGAACCCAGGCTTGGCTTATCACTTCAAACCTGGAGGCCCTTAAGCATGTGGGATTACGAACCTCGAAACGAATCAAGGTATTCAATGGGGGCCTGGAGTCACGTTTGGTCAAGTATGAAATGTATGAAGGCAGTAAAAAAAAGGGGAAACAAAGGGAAACGTAGAGCGGATTTATACCTGATTACTCTAAATGGAGGACCAACCCCAAGGTTCCGGGGCCAAACGTAAGATCCCAACGTACATTTTTTTGTGCGGTGTCATTGTATTTTTCACTATACCTTCTATCCAAATACCTATCAATGGCTTCTACTGTAAAGATACTGATGGCCCAACTAAAGACGACATCTGACAACCAATGTTTACCTTCCCAAATTCGGGATATGCCGGGGACCAAACCTACCGTATAGATTCCGGCCTTGACCCATTTATTTTCGAACTGCTTCCCTACGGCATAGGCGTTCGTAAAGGCCAAAATGGCATGGCCCGATGGAAAGGACTCAAAAAGGGCCTCCCCCTTTGAAAATGGTTTAAAGGTATCCTTTGTATGCCCACTAAGTGGTCTGGCCCGTCCCACCACTGATTTTAAAACCGTTTGTAAGAGGCCTGCCGAAGCAGCGGAGGATACAAGCAGGACCCCGGTACGTCTGAGCTTTTCATTTTTTGAAATGAGTCCTGTCAAATAAACGCCCCCGGTCAACATAAAGTTGTTTTCGGGACTGCCAATGTTCCAACCATAATCGCGGATCCACTTGGGGACGTCATCACGTATGGCACGCATTTCATCAGAAACGGGATCATCAATTAAATAGGCTACGCCTGTAGTGCCCATGACCAATCCGGCTTGTCCCCATTGTTTGCCTTCCCAATGAAAGGGCCTGGAATACGCATAGCCCATTCCTCCAAAGATACTGCCCATATCATGCCCTAACATTTGAAGGCGTGTCTCATCTTTTATGGGCTTCAAATCCACATCTTTTTGAGCATGGATACAAAATGTGCATAACATGAGTAACAATAAGGGCCATCGAGGATGGGCCCCAGTTAAAATACGGGTGTGTATGTGCTTTCTTTTTCTTGGCATATCTAGGGAATATAGAGGGATCATACAGTGCAATCTAACCTTTTTTGGCGTACGGAAAACTATCGTAAGGAAGATGTAGTAAGAACGTAATTTTTTGAAGGCTTATTGTGTCCTGGTGTAGCGGATGCCCCATGGAAAAACCGATATGTGAAACGGGGGAATGCCCCAATTAAATGGGTGTTTTTCGTTTTAAAAGGACGTATGGCGCACCATAGTTGAGGGTACTGACCACAAAGTTTTTAGGGTTGGGCATCAAAAAAAACGCATTCACAACAAATATAGTTCGCATAGGGCCCCTATTGGGTAAATTTAGGCTCTCAGAAAGAAAAAACCTACTAAATGAATAGGACTGGGAATTGTGTAACCACCGAAAACATGATTGAATGAAGCGGGATATCTGTCTAGGACTTTTTTTCTTATCCATTTTATTTTTTTCCCCCTCCTTGGGCTATTCCCAGGATTTTGATGGGGATGGTATCGCTGACATCGCTGATATAGATGATGACAATGATGGAGTACCGGATGCTGTTGAAAGCCCGGGATGTTTTTACACGGAACTTGAGATACGTACCCTGTCAAATGCATCGACCACCATACCAACTTATAACACAACAAGCTGGGGCATTGCGAACATTATTGATGGTGATCCCCTTAGGGCCGTTCAATATCGTTTGGTGGCCTCTATTGTAGATCAAGAGGTCTTCAAGGTTGAATTTGTGGAGCCAGTGGTGTTGGAGCGCCTACAGTTGGAAATGGGTGCTTATGGACTGAGTAGAACTTCAGGGGCCTATCGGAATACCACGATGCTCCAAGGTTCAAATGATGGCACCAATTGGGAAGATCTCGAGTCAACTGCCACGGCGAAGACTGTTACCAATGGGATTCAGAGCATTTCCAATACGGAACAATCCGGAGTGGCCTTTCAATATTATAGGCTGTTAGGTGTTTCAGGAAGACCCTATTATGGAAGGATAGAGGAGATCACTGCTGATATTGTGGCCATCCCTTCCCTCTTTCCAAAGGGGAGCTGTTCGGCCGATGAGGATAATGACGGTAGGCCAAACCACCAAGACCTAGATAGTGATGGAGATGGATGTGCCGATGGTGTTGAATGGGGGGCTGAAGACTTTTCCGATAATGATACCGTCAATTTCAATACCGGTACGGATGCCAACGATAATGGTCTGTTAGATCTTTTTGAGGCTGGCAGCAGCGGTCGACCCAATTATGATGTAGTGTACGGATATGCCCTGGATGACGATCGTAACGGCTGTACAGATACAGACGATGACGATATTGCTGACATGGTGGATTTGGATGATGATAACGATGGTGTTTTGGACACCACGGAAACGTCATGTACCACACTGAGGTCCATAGAAACGAGTACGCTCACCTGGCACGGCTATGCGGCCAACAACGTAAACATGGTTCCCTCAGGGGGCGATGTTGATAAGGCGGATGTTACCATAACTGGGGGACCATGGGCCAATACCTATTCGGATCGGGAATTCTCGATTCCTTTTCGTGTAGAGGGTACAATAAGTGCCGCGAGCAATGGTATGATCGGGGTACTTCCCGTTGACGAAGCCGAGACAAATGGCTGGAATGATGGCGGGTACAAAATACAATTCAACAATGTAAATGGCCATTATGTACGCCATGGAAACA
>JBFOLQ010000220.1:0-3141 GCA_040830145.1 Flavobacteriaceae bacterium
ATCAGCACAATCCACATCAGGGCCGTACAGGGCAAAATCCCATTCAGCGGTCACCGTAGTATTGCCCGGCACGGGCAAGGCCTCTATATCAAACCCTACCTGACCGTCAGTACCCGCCCGAAATACAAACCATGAAGTATTGTTCTCAATATTGGCTGAACTAACGCTACCCTTCTCCAAACATCCCGTCTGTTGAATGACATCGGGATCAAAATCATCAATATCCCCCCTACCATCGGCCTGAGCAAAAACAGGGGCATCGGCACAAACAGGGATTGCGCTTCTACAATCTGGGGAATTTTGGGCCGTGAGATAATTGGCCATCAAGATAAAAAGCCAAATGGCATGATGTAAGCTCCGCATGGTCGACAACTTGAATGGCGGGGTACCGTATGTATAACCCGTTCCCCATTGGCTTTAGTATGTTCATCGGAATTTTTGGTCAATTAATCGATGAACTACACTGTTATCCACAAGTGACCAAGGTTGGAACACCTTTATGGGAACCTGTGAATTTCGCGGTAAAATTTCCCTGAACCGACCAGCCTTTTGGCAAGCTGCAAGGAATTCCTTCAAAAACCCGTTCTGAGGTATGGAAAATTCGTGGTCAGTTCCCGGTCAACGCTTCAATGTGAAGTGGTTCTCCACATGTTTTGCCACGACCCTATCACCATTGGCATCTTCATAGGTGAGCTTAAACCAGTAATCAGATGTAGGTAATGGCCTTCCTTCAAAAGTACCGTCCCATACATTTATCGTATTGGAAAGTTGGGCCACCAATCGGCCGTATCTGTCGTAGATATATACTACCGGATTGATAAGGCTCTGCAACCCCTCAATTTGCCAAACATCATTTCTACCATCCCCGTTGGGCGTAAAAAATTTCAAGAATCCGGCAACGGCCACCTCCTCCGAAACGATACCACAGCCGTTCAAATCGTGTACGGTGACCGTATGCGCACCGGGCATCACGTCATTGAAGACATTGTCCGTCTGCGGTGTATCATCATCCAATTGGTATTCAAACAGACCTTGGTCCTCTACCTGTACCGTTATGGAGTTCTCATCGTTTAAACCCTTAATTTCAATATCACTGATCACCGGAAGTACCGATTTGGTCACCGTTACGGTCTTGGTATTGCTACAGGTATGGGATCCTTCCTCAAAAGTAGCGGTAACCGTATACTCCCCAATTTGGGACACTGTAATGTTTGCAGTGGTTTCCCCCGTACTCCAACGGTAGGTATAATACGGGTTGTCCTTATCCCCAATGGTGGCATATCCGCCCTCACAAATATAAACTTGGTTATCAAAATCAAGGGGCGGAGTCTTTAGGCGTATCAGTTCAAAGGCCTGGGTGGCGTCATAGCATTTGGGGTTGTGAAGGGCGCTTACCCGAACATATATGGTTTCAGTTCCCTGAATGGTCGATTCGTAAAACCTCGGAAGTGGATTGGCACCCAGATTAGCGTCATAACTAGACCGATGATAGCTCACTACAAGTGCGTTGGGGTTCTGGTCCCCCACTACCTCTCCATCCTTGATTCCCAAATCAAATCCTACATCCTCTGTACACCAAGATTCCATCGTCAAAGGATGGGCCACTGGTACCGGGCTATACCCCACCATTACATCACTATATACATTGACCTCATCAGGCATGGCCACCACAACCCTGTACATACCACTTTCCTGCACTGTGACCAAGGAAGTCGTTTCATCGGCCAACAATTCAAAACCGCTTCCCGTATCGCGATACCACTCATACGCAACGGCCTCCGGTGTGGAAGCGTCCAAGGCCTGGGCCTCACCTTCACATGCCAACCTGGGAGGTCCCAAAAGATTGCTGATAATGGAGCAATCCAAGGCCGTAGCGGGATGGGATTCAAAAATAGGACCCGTGAACTGAACTGAAAATCCTGAATTTGTATTGTCAAAATTATTAATCCACAGGTAGTATTCCTCGCCCGGTTCCACCTGTATCCAATCTTCATATTGAAAGTTTTCGGTATACCCCATAGGGTCTACTCCCACCCCCGTAAAAAAGTATTCATTCCCCGTTATCCCATCATTATCGTTGTTATCGTAAAAATTACAACGAACGGGTGCTCCCAAAGTGGAGCAATCATCGGTTCGGTACAGCGCAAAATCCCAATCTTCCGCACTATCAAAGCCAATATTAAAGCCCAAAAGGCCACTGGCCCCGGTCTTAAACCGATACCAAGCTGAATTGGTCTCTCCGATAGTGATACAACCCGATTGGCCCGGTTCCTGAAAATCATTGGCTCCAGCACCGGCAACCCTTCCTATTTGGGGCGTATTGCCACAGATGGGAACGGCATTCGTGCAATCCGCGGAGACCTGGGCATTGGTGATGGCAAAGCCCAAAAGGAAAAGAATGCTAAAAAAATTTTTTAACATACTAACAGGCAGCATTTTGTGGGTTGGAATGTAAAAGTAAAAAGCTTCATTTCTTAACAAGAATTTATGTTGTGTATACGCCCATAAATGGCATAAAGTGCCATTTTATGTATATCTTTGCGCCCTTTAAGGCGATACTCCAAATGAAAGTGGACAACAAACGGAAAGAACGTTTTGAGGATATGGGAGATGCCCATGTTTCATCAAATCAGGATACCCCTTTACGGGATGATGCCTTTCTTTTGGGGGAAGATGAAAAAATGGACCGTATTGCACAGAATGTACGGGACATTATGCTTACGCTGGGATTGGACCTGGATGACGATAGCCTCAAAGGGACTCCAAACCGGGTAGCAAAAATGTACGTTACGGAAATCTTCTCGGGACTCCATCCCAAAAGACGTCCAAAATCATCAACCTTTGAAAACAAGTATAAATACGGTGAGATGTTGGTGGAGAAGAACATTACCCTCTACTCTACTTGCGAGCACCATCTATTGCCCATTGTAGGGAAGGCCCATGTAGGTTATATCTCCAACGGTACGGTGGTTGGACTGTCCAAAATGAACCGAATTGTGGATTATTACGCCAAGAGGCCCCAAGTCCAGGAGCGTTTGAACATACAGATTGTAAAGGAACTGCAACAGGTCCTGGGCACCCAGGATGTCGCTTGTGTCATTGATGCCAAACACCTATGTGTGAACTCCCGGGGCATCCGTG
>JBFOLQ010000221.1:0-2501 GCA_040830145.1 Flavobacteriaceae bacterium
CAAAGCCATCCAACAATACCAAAAAGCCTTGGAAATAGCACGGCAGGCCAAGAATAAAATGGTGGAGCTAAAACTCCTCCAAAGTTTAGCGGATAGCCATACAAGATTACAAAAGACAAAAGAGGCATTGACCTATAGTAAATTATATTTTGACCTCAAGGATAGTATTGAAGCCACTTATCAAAAAACGATTGAAATAAAGGACCAATACGAAGAAGCCCTAAAAAGGGAACAACTCCTGGAAAAGGACAACAAAATTGCCGAGGCGGAAGTAAAAAAAATGAAAGCCGAGTTTCAACGAAAGAATATTCTGATCCTCAGCCTACTTGTTGGACTGGCATTGGTTCTCCTATTATTTTTTTCCATTTTTAACACCTATCGGGAAAAGCAAAAATTACGCGTTGCGGAAAGGGATAAAAAACTTCAGGAGCAGCAAATATCCGAACTCCTCAAAAATCAAGAATTGCGATCACTCAATATCATGATGGAAAGTCAGGAAAACGAACGCAAGCGTATTGCGCAGGAATTGCACGACCATCTGGGCAGTATGCTATCAATGGTAAAAATCCACTTTAAATCCGTTGAGGACCATATTGAACAACTAAAGGCTTCCAATCTGGAACAATATCAAAAAGCAAATGCCCTACTGGACGATGCCTGTGATGAAGTGAGAAAGATTGCGCATGATATGTCATCTGGGGTACTTGCCAAGTTTGGCCTGGTACCCGCCTTGGAAGACTTATGCCAAACCCTAGAAAAAAGCAATCAGATTGAAGTTGAGTTCATTGCCCATGGGTTGGACGACCGATTGGAAAAAGATCTGGAAATCGCCGCGTACCGTATCGTACAAGAACTGGTCAGTAATATACTAAAGCATGCCAAGGCCACTTCCATAAGCCTTCAATTGATCAATAATGGAAAAAAACTGAACCTCATTGTAGAAGACAATGGCATTGGTTTCAATGCCACTGACAAAACCATTTTGGGGATGGGACTCAGGAGTGTAAGGCAAAGGGTAGATGTCCTCAATGGGGAACTGCTCATAGATTCCTCTCCCGGAAATGGATCCACCATCACCATAAACATTCCCATAACCGAAGCATCATGATTCAAATTATTATAGCTGATGACCATGAAATCGTATTGGAAGGCATCATTTCCCTTATCGACCCCAATGATGGGATAGAAATTAAGGGCACAGCCTCCAATGGGGAACAAGTAGTGCCCCTATTGGAAGGGAACCAGGTCGATATTGCCGTTCTCGATATCAATATGCCCGGAATTGACGGAATAGACCTGACCAAGCTCATAAAGGAAAAACACCCTTCCGTAAAAATATTGATTCTGTCCATGTACAACGAAATAGGCTATATCAGAAAGGCCATTGAAGCCGGTGCCCATGGCTACATACTAAAAAACAAAGGAAAGGAAGAATTTACCACGGCCATAAAGGAAATTCACCAGGGGCGTGATTATTTTGGTGAAGAGGTAAAAACGACCCTGATAGCCAGTCACCGCTCTAAAGAGGTCCATGGGGAGATAAGACTTACCAAACGGGAAAAGGAGGTATTGCACTTAATAGCCAATGGGTATACCACCCCTCAAATCTCCGAAAGCCTCCATATAGCGAATTCCACTGTGGAAACACACCGGCGAAACCTCATCGAAAAAACGGGGGTCGGCAGTACCAAGGGACTTGTAAAGTATGCCATTGAAAATGGATATGGGTGAGTGGATATCCCCAAATCCAAGGAGGTAAAAAATCATTACTTCAGGAGAAGCCCCTGAAATGGACACTTCGGATATTTAGCAGGAAATAATCCTGTTAAATCCGAATACAATGAAAACCAGAAAAAATGTTACACTTGCTCTGTTGTTCATACAGACCCTGCTCCTGGCCCAACCGTATGCGGCCTCCATCGGAAACACCCGAATGTACTATACCTCATATTCCGGCCCCATTATCAAAAGTACGGCCAAGACCCTTAGCTATCCCTTTCTGAAAAAGGTAGGCGGGGTTTCATTTGAACAAACACTTTCCACCGACAAAAACCTTGAAATCAACTATATTCCCACCAATCAAGACGGCAGTCGTCTGCAATTGGTGGTCGATGGTACTACCTACTACCCGGAAATCATGGATTGGCAGTTAAAGCCCATTGCCAACTTTGCGGATAGCGATAACAGAGCTGCTGTTACCCTGCTTGGTGAGAATGATGAGATTGATAGTGCGTCCTACTACAACGTACAGTACCATGAGGCCTTGGAGAACACTTTGCTGGGCCTGCGTCTTTTGCAGGTAGACCTGATTCTACTCGACATAAAGGAACTACACGAATTACCAAAGGATGGGGAAGGGAACTTTATTCTCGGGACAGGTGAGCCCAACGTACAAAGGGCAGATACCACCCAAATCAATGACGTGGCAGAATTCATGAATGAATTCAGTACTTGGGAAAATCTCCAATCATGGCTGTTTACCGATTCCGATAGAACGATTA